>CAZBGF010000008.1:0-15019 GCA_964491255.1 uncultured Verrucomicrobiota bacterium | reverse complement strand
AACCGTCAATTCAGTCCCGTAGGGACGGCTGATAACATAGACCTGAGTAGTTACGAAAATAGGAGAGATGCAGAAGAACGTGTTTGAATCCGAATATATAGGTGTTCAGGTGTTCGGCAACTGCTGGATTGCCTTGTCCTAATCTATTTGTCCTTAATTCTTTGTGTCTTAGTGTCTTTGTGGCGAATAATTCAGGTTAGTGGCGGATGAAGTGGTTTTTTATAATGAATTTTGATATGGAATGTGTTAAAGTTTCAGCCATGAGACATTATTTGATTATTTCGGTTTTGGTTTGCGTGTTGTCTGGTATAGGCCTATGCTGTGCTGGTGAGCCGGGGGGGATTGAATTCGGCCCGATTATATCCCATGACAGGACTGTCGATGGAAGTGAACGGTGGCGAATACTCGGACCGCTTGTTGAAAAGCAGACGATGGCCGACGGTAGGGTCTTATGGGCGTTCCGTCCTTTTTTCAGTGCTGTGAATAATCCTGCGGAACATCGAAGCGATCATAATGTGTTGTGGCCGGTCTGGATTGAAAGGCGTGTGGGGGACAGAATGCAATGGTCCTTCGTATGTTTTACGTTCTGGCATGACTGGAATGTCAACGATCCGCGTTCTCGTTATTCGTTATGGGTGCTGCCCATATATTTCCAGGGACGTGATGAAAATAAGAAACCTTATGTGGCGGTTTTTCCTCTTGGCGGAACTATCCGGGATTTTATTTTGTGGGATGAACTGAACTTTGTGTTGTTCCCCGTGATGTCGCATCTACGGATGAAGCAGGTTGAGACTACATCGTTTTTATGGCCGATTTTCGCTTCTGTAAAAGGAGCCGGAGTTAAACGTTTCAGGGTGTTTCCTTTTTATGGTGTGTCGAAGCGACGAACGGACTATGAAAAGCGGTTTGTTTTATGGCCTTTTTGGACGTCGAGCAGGTATGGAATGTCGGGTTCTTCAGGCTATGGATATATTCTCTTTCCTTTCTTTGGTCATCTGAAACTGGAAGACCAGGAATCGTGGTTTTTCATACCGCCTCTATTTCGTTTTTCTAAAGGCGCCCGGATGAATTTGATTTATTGTCCCTGGCCTCTATTTCAGAAAAGTTCCGGTGAGGTTGATAAACTTTATATATGGCCGTTTTGGGGGCGAAAGACAAGGGGGAGCCGGAAAACATCATTCCTGTTGTGGCCGCTCTGTTTGAGGTCAACGCATTACGAGGAGAACCTGGAGTGTAAACGTAATATGGTTTTACCCGTTGTTTTCATTGATACGAAACGGGCGATATGCGATGATAAATCCAAGCGTGGTGACGTGGTTTTCAGATCGGTCAAGGTATGGCCTTTGCTGTCGTCATTGAGAGACGGTGATCGATTTTATTTTCATTTTCCCAGTTTATTTCCTTACAAGGATTTTGAAGTGATTGAAAGGAATTACGCTCCGCTTTGGACGCTATATTCTCATTCGAGAGCTGGTGCGGTTTCTGAAGATGAGCTGTTATGGGGGTTGTTCCGATACCGGAGATCTGAAACGATGATGGACTTGTCCCTGTTTCCAGTATTTTCGGTCGGCAAAAATAAAGAGCGGAATGGATATGAATGGTCTTTACTCAAAGGGTTAGTGGGATATAAGAGAACTTCGGAGGCCAGGAGTATTCGATTGTTTTATATTTTCACAATCGGGGGTGGTTAGCCCCCATAGGAATCAGCAATAATTCTAATTATAGGATCCAAGAGCCCTTATAACAGGCAGGAATGCCTGTTTTCCTTAGGAAGTCGCCACGAACGTTCGGTGCGACAAGTAGATGGCATTGGTGCCATAATGAGAATTGCTGCATAGGAATTTGCTTTTTTGGACGCAGATCAATAGCCCCGAATGATCGGACTCCGATACTTCGGCGGTGCGTCCTATTTACTTGATTGTTGAACAAGGAGAAGTAAACCATTATCACGCGCGAACCAGAGTTTTTACCTATACAGACGAATCGTCTTGGGCAATTGGGCCGATATGTTTTTTTGAGCTGTAGAAATACCGGCCGGGCATTACTAATTCTCTGGGAAGCATTTCTTGATTTTCGTTTTATGTTTAGCAAGCGTTCACGTCCCGAGGTGTTCTATCAGTTATATGTTACCGGGATTAAAAGCCTTGGTGTGATTTCCGTAGTTGCTCTTTTTACCGGTATGATATTAGCGTTGCAAACCGGGCTTGAGCTCAAGAAGTTCGGACAGGAGGTCAATATTGGTGCCGCAGTCATGGTGTCTATGTTACGGGAAATGGGTCCATTCATGACGGCATTGATTCTGGCTGCCAGCGTGGGCTCTGCCATTGCCGCGGAACTTGGAACTATGACAGTGTCTGAAGAAATCGCGGCGCTGGAGGTCATGTCAATCAGTCCTGTGCGGTTTCTGGTGATGCCGCGGCTGGTTGCAATGATTCTGATGACTCCGATTCTAACGTTTTATGCCTCTATGCTTGGTGTTCTTGGTGGTGCTCTTGTCGGATATACGCAGTTGGGCGTATCTGTTGTGGCATATGTGGATAATGCAACGCGTTTTGCTGAAAACAAAGATTTGTACGTGGGTTTATTGAAATCACTTATTTTCGGTGTGATTATTACCA
Source organism: uncultured Verrucomicrobiota bacterium (assembly GCA_964491255.1). GTDB lineage: Bacteria > Verrucomicrobiota > Kiritimatiellia > JAAZAB01 > JAAZAB01 > CAZBGF01. Next base: position 12,401 of record CAZBGF010000008.1, on the reverse strand, counting down.
TTGTTGCCTGTTATCAGGGGTTTTCAACTACGGAAGGCGCTGTTGGTGTTGGCCGTGCGACACGCCGCTGTGTGATTATTTCATTTCTCTTGGTTCTTATTGTGGGTTATGTCATTACGAGGATGTTGTACGAATGATCAGGATTGAACATGTGACAAAATATTTCGGAGAACGAAAAGTTCTGGATGACATTAATCTCGACATCAAGTCGGGGGAGACGTTTGTGATTGTTGGTTTTTCGGGTGCTGGCAAAAGTGTTACTCTTAAGCATATTATTCGCCTGCTGACTCCAGACGAGGGGAAAGTAATGATTGGCGATGATAATATCAGCGAGGCGTCGAGCAGTGAATTGGATCGCATCAGGGAGCGTTTCGGGGTGTTGTTTCAGTCCGCAGCACTTCTGGAGTGGCTGACGGTGGGTGAAAACGTAGCTTTACCGCTCCGTGAAAGGACGCAGTTAAGCGAGGCGGAAATTCGGAAGCGTGTTTATGAGAAGTTTCAACTGGTCAATCTGGAAGACGTTTATGATGCACATCCTGCTGATCTTTCTGGAGGTATGAGAAAGAGAGTTGGCCTGGCCAGGGCAATTGTCATGAATCCGGAGATTATTCTTTATGATGAGCCCACGTCCGGGCTGGATCCTGTGACATCGAGAGCAATTGACCACCTGATTGAACGGTTGCGTAATGAACTGAAGGTGACGGGCGTGGTGGTGACGCACGATTTATTCAGCGCTCTTTCTATTGGCACGCGGATAGCCATGATATATGAGGGGCGGATTATCGAATTGTCAGAACCCAAAGATTTTATTCAATCGCATAATCCGATTGTGAAGGAATTTTTAGAAGCGCAATATATTACAAAACGTGGTTTATGGGAAAGGCCGAATCATGAAACGCAGTAGTAAATCCAGGGAATTGACGATGGAAGTAACGGTTGGAGTTTTTATGTTCGCCGCAATACTGAGCTTGTGTTTTTTTACTATTCTTCTAAGCCGTGAGAATATTTTCAGGACTACATATCCTCTTGAAGTGGTTTTTGAAGAGGTTATGGGATTGCGTGATGGTGACAATGTTGTTGTTCGCGGAGTGCCTGTCGGAAAAGTGAAAAGTCTCAAGTTGCAGCGTGACGGGGTGCATGTTACTGCGTCTCTTAAAGAGCAATTGGTTTTAAAACAGGATTATAAGGTCGAAATTGTTACCACATCAGTCCTTGGCGGCCGGTATATGGAAGTTTCTGAAGGAAGTGCTAAAGCTAAAAGTATAGAGCCAGGCGTCGTGATCAAAGGAGTGACACCTCGTGATTTGATGGCGGAAGCAACAAAAGTTGTGGCCAATTTAAAGGATGTTTCTGACAGGATCGCCAGCGGTCAGGGGACGTTGGGCAAGCTGATCAATGATGACACTTTGTATGCAGATGCGCAGGAAATCATGAATGAAATTAAATCAGCAGTAAAGGATCAGCATATTTTACAGAATCTAGACGTTTCCGTGGCCAATCTCAAAGAGATTTCCACTAAGATTAACGAGGGTCAGGGGACATTGGGCAAGCTGGTCAATGATGACACTTTGTATGCAGATGCGCGGGAGATTATGAGTGACATCAAAACTGTGGTGAAAGAAGGCGATCTCTTGAAAAACATAGAAACCTCCGCGGCTAATCTCAAAGACATTTCCACTAAGATTAATGAGGGGCAGGGGACCTTGGGCAAGCTGGTCAATGATGATTCTTTATATGAGGAAACCAAAAAAATAATGGGAGATGCGCGTGCCACACTCGAAGATCTAAGAGAAACAGCTCCTATCACGGCATTTACGAGCATATTTTTCGGTGCGTTTTAACTTTTCAAACTTGCGTTTACCAATTGTTCGTTTTAATGGAGCATTTTGCATTATGAATTCAGCATGGACAGGCTGTAGTTTGGTGCTTCTTTCATGATTTTGACATTATGTGGATGTGATTCATACACTCCGGATGCAGTCACACGGACGAAGTTGCCGTATTGTTGAAGTTTTTGCAGATTTTTGCATCCACAGTATCCGAGTGCAGCTTTTAGGCCGCCACTGAATTGAGTCAACACTTTTTCCAAAGATCCTGAAAAGGGCACAATTCCCTCAATACCTTGAGGAATCAGGTTTTCTTCATCGACATCTTCTAATCCATAACGATCGCGACTGCCATGAGCCAATTTCATAGCGGCAAGACTGCCCATTCCACGATAGACAACGTATTGACGGCCCTGGTGAATGATTTTTTCGCCGGGGCTTTCTTCCGTACCGGCGAGAACAGAACCCATCATAACTGTATCAGCGCCGGCCACAATGGCTTTGGGCACATCACCGGAATAGCGTATTCCACCGTCGGATATGATTGGAATACTTGATTGCAGTGCTTTGGCGCAGTTATAAACAGCGCTGATTTGTGGAATCCCAACGCCGGCAATCACGCGTGTTGTACAAATCGACCCCGGGCCGATTCCAACTTTAACGGCATCAGCTCCGGCCTTCCGAAGGGCCAATGCAGCTTCTCCCGTGGCAATATTGCCAACGATAACATCGATTTCAGGGAAGTGTTTTTTCAGCCACCGGCACATTTCAATAACTCCTTTACTATGACCATGAGCTGTGTCAATAACGAGCACATCCACATCTCTGTCAGCGAGAGATTCTGAACGCTTATGGTCATTTACGCCCACTGCGGCGCCGACACGTAATCGGTGTCGGCTGTCGCGATTGAAAAGGGGTTGAGCATTTTCAATCAGCGTACTTACATCAGAAAAACTGTACAACCCCGTGAGGTGTCCGTTTTTGACCAGAGGCAATTTTCCTATTTTGTTTTTCTTCATTATGCTATAGGCTTCCTGAAGTGATGTTTCAGGGTTTCCGGTAATCACGTTGGTTGTCATGATATCAGCAATGCAATCATTGGGATTGTCGGCAAATTTCATGTCGGATGCTGTTAAAATACCTTTAAGTATATTCTGGTCATTCAAAACGGGAAATCCGGAAAAGGAAAAACCTTTCTCTGCTTTTACTGTGGTTGTTTTTTTGAGAGTGTCTGATATGTTAAACGTAACAGGATTCCGAATAAGACCATGCAAGTAATGCTTCACTGCATCGACTTCCAGGCTTTGGCTTGCGATATCCATGTTTTTATGAATGATGCCTATGCCGCCCAGAATGGCCATGGTAATTGCCATTTTGCTTTCCGTCACTGTATCCATAGCGGCGCTCACAAAAGGGATATTCAGTGTGATTCGAGTAGTCAACTGAGCTTTGATATCCACATCTTTTGGGAGAAAATCGGTATATCGGGGGATGAGTGACAGGTCGTCAAATGTAATACCGTCATGAGGCATTGCTGTCATAAATACATCTACTGTACGTTCTGGTTTCATGGTTTGAAATTTCCTTGTTCGTTCAATTATATCAAGTCTTTGCGATTTGAGGCAGATGGATTTTGAATGTTGTTCCTTTATTAACTTCTGAATTGCATGAAAGATAACCTTTAAATTGCTGGATAACGCTGTAAATCGCAGTTAATCCAAGACCTGTTCCTTTTCCTTTTTCCTTTGTTGTATAGAATGGTTCAAAAATATGTTCCATGACATCGGGCGGCATCCCATGTCCTGTATCAGTGACTTCCAGTAAGACATAGTTTCCCTCTGAATAAGCAGGATGAATGTTGCAGAATTGTTTGTCAAGCACTGTGTTGGATGTTGATATGATGAATTTCCCGCCATTCGGCATGGCGTCATTGGCGTTAATGGCGAGATTTATGATGATTTGTTCAAGTCTGGAAACATCTGCTTTGACATTTCCGAGCGCATTATCAAGGCGCGTTACCAGTTCAATATTTGTATCAAGCGTTGTTCGTAGAAGTTTATACATTTTTTCAATAACCGTATTCATATTTACTACTGTAGTTTGAAGAGGACGATCATGACTGATATCCATCAGTTGGCGGATCAATGCGGCGGCTCGTTCAGCGCTATTGGTTATTTCCTGTATATTATTCCGCATAGGGTCATCCGGCTTCATGTCTTGCAGAATCAATGATGTGTATCCAAGGATTGAAGTCAACATGTTGTTGAAATCGTGGGTGATTCCACCCGCCATTCGGCCGATTGCTTCCATTTTGGAGGCTTGACGCAAAGCTGTTTCATTTTTCGTTAATGTTTCTTTGATGAGAATATGTTCGGTGATGTCTCTAATAATGAGCAATGCACCCATCACATTTTTTTGTTTATCTTCGAGAGGATACGAGGAGACTTGAAACCATCCGTCAATATTCTGAAATGAGATTTCATCAATCGTGTATGGAGATGCTTTGATAGCATCGGGAAGCTTGGTCAGACTGCCGCGATGTTCCGAGACCTTGAAAATCGAATCGTAATTCCGCCCGGTTATGTCAGGATAATCCAATCGACATTTTTGTTTCATGGCCTGGTTAGCGCGGATAATTTTACCTGATCGGTCAAGAATGCATATGGAATCGGTAATCGCGTTAAACGATTGTTCCCATTCTTCTCGAGCCGCTACCAGTGCCCGTTCCACGATGTGATAGACTGAAATGTTGTGAAAATGGAGAATGACCACGTCTTTTTTGGAGCAGACGGGATGAGCAATCAGCGAAATATCGAATGGAATTCGTTGGCCGGTCGCGTTGAAAAAGAATGTCTGAACTAATGTCCATTGGCCTTGAATCAGTTTATCGATATCGTGATTCCATTTCTCACGCATGTCGGGAGGTAACAAATCTGTGATTTTCTTCCCCGCCAGTTTATTCAGAGTCATGCCGGAAAGCCGTGTAAACGCATCGTTGGCATTCACTATGGTTCCATCCAGTTCGTGAATAACAATCGCATCTGGTGATTGCTGAAAAATAGCCTGGAGCCATTGTTCATTCTGATTCAGGGGGGGGTTAATCGTATTCATATGATAATATTTCAAGCAGCAATTGAACAGTATTAACATTGATATTACACGAGTGCTCGTGCTTTTGTAATATCCAGACTGCTAAAACTCATTCATCGTTCATAATGTAATCATAATAATTCGTGATTGCTCAGTTGTAAAGAAGAATATACTTTCTCGACATATGACAATAATAAAAGTATAAACATAATGATTAAATTAGTCCCGGCGTACGTCGGGAAACTTTAAACATGTTTGTAAGTTTGTAATGTAGGAGCCGCCTAAGTGCGGCGATTTTTCATAAGGGGATTGCGACTCTAAGGTCGCTCCTACTTTGAAATTCCTAAACATAAATGTAAGAGGCGAAGGGTAAGATGATAAAAGCGATGCGGGTTAATATGCAAATGATGGTTTTCTGCAGTGGTCTCACTTTATTCGCGGCAGTTGTTTTTCCAGCTGTTTCCAGAGGACAGATTGCAGTTGGTTTGAGCATGCCCGAATCAAAAGTTGTGCATTACGAGTCTGTTAAGGCAGTCGTGACCATTGGGAATAACAGTGGTCAGTTTATTTCTTTTGGTTCGGACGCTTCGTCGGCTCGGTTGCTGTTTGAGATTGAGAAGGTTAATGAATTTATAGTCAAGCGCCGAAATGCAAAGCCATTGATTTCTAATCTTTCGATCATATCGGGTGAAACCAGAACAGCTGAGATTGAGTTGTTACAGTATTATCCTATGCTGGATATAGGGTTATACATTGTCAAAGCGGTGGTTAAATGGAATTCAGTTGATTACGCATCTTCCGGTATATATATCGAAGTAGCCAGGGGTTTTGAATTAGCGAAAATAAAGGCTGGTATTCCGAGCGATAAAGATGCGGCCAGAACATATGTGCTTGAATATCTTCAAATGAAGATCGGTGAAAATTTATATCTTCGGATACGAGATGACCGCAGGAATGTGATCTACGGCATGTTTAATCTCGGGCGGATTGTACGTGTTCGTAAGCCGGTGCTTAAGATTGATGAATCCGGGAATGTGCATGTGCTTTTCCAGACTATTGGGATGGGGTATATTCACACTGCGTATACCCCGTATGGAGTGTGGCTGTTTTCGGAAAATATTGACTCAGGTAAGTATATAGTGAGTTTGGAAGAATTGCCAAATGGACGAATAACGGTTATGAAAGAAATAATACCTCGAGAATCAGAGCCGTCTGTATTACCCATAGCCGGAAAGCCGTAAAATTGCAGGAAGATACTATTGCACCCGTGGTGAAATTGGCATACACGCAAGGTTCAGGTCCTTGTGGCCGCAAGGTCGTGGAGGTTCGAATCCTCTCGGGTGCACCATTTTTTTTGGAATGACGAAGCGTGCCCACGAGCAAATATTCAGTGAACTCCGAACGCTCGATGACACCATTTCCGGTGTTTGGAGTACAAGCTTTAGCTTGCTTCCACGAGAGGCGCACAAGGTTCGCTGAATATTTACGCCCACGAACCGGATTTCGTTTCATAAATGGCATGTCCCCTAAGCTTTTTTTTGCTTGTCAAGAAAAGCTGATTCAGTTATCTGGTTCCAACCTTTGATGCGCATTAAGTTTGTCTGACGAATATGCGGATAAAGCACAATTTTCCCTTCAACTTTTCTGTTTTTGATTAAATCCAGCGCTTGTGGAAATTGATCCAGGCTGCCAACCATATCCAGGTGTATACCCGGATCGATCTCGTTAGAGGCCACCATACGTAATGCCTCGGTGACGTCGGCTGGACTGCCTCCGCTGGATCCGCAAATACGGATTTCATCATAATGAACACGGATTGAGTCCAATTCGATGATGTGTTCACCTTTTTTCAGGCCTCCAAAAAGATTCAGCACGCCGCCTTGCGCAAGCCATTGCTGTGTTTCAGTTTGGATCGTTCGATCGCCAACCGCAGCGATAATATCATCAGCGCCCCGTTTATGGCTGACCTTATTCAAGAGAGACAATCCTTCAGAGGACAATACGGCATGAAGCTGGGTATGGGTCTGTTTTGCTTTATGGCTAAGGTATTTGTATATCCATTTCAGACGTTCTTCAAGTATATCCATGATAATCAAGTGACGTGGGGAGAAGCGCAACGCGGCTTCTGCATGAAGACGTCCCATGGGACCAGCGCCGATGATTACAGCGATGCCATGCTTCAGCAAGCCGAGTGTTGGTGTTCGGGAAGATGCAGGTGTTGCCTGATGAAGATGGACATGACGATTTTGGGCTGAAATGACACATGAAAGCGGTTCACACAGGGCACCCGCGAAAAAAGGTATTTCATCGGATGGCAAAGGGACAAGACATTCTGCCGCGATGGTTTCTTCCGTGATCAGCATATATTCCGACAAATGCCCGGGCAATGAATATCCAACAGCGACTTTTTCCATATTATCGCCATTATTAGAATAGCGTTCTCGATGATTGATGGGCGGGTGATTAACGGCGGGTTGCGTGGCGTAGCGTTTGCCAACTGGAAAACGATCCGCAACGTTTTTACCCGGTTCCACGATGGTCACACATCCTTCATCGCCAAGAATAACGGGGAATTCATGGAGATTCCAGCCGTTAATGAATGTATGGCGGCTTCCCTGTGCAATCAGTTTGAGAATTGAGGAACAGACACCTGCCGCGTCAACACGGACAAGTATCTGATTATCATTAGGTCGAGGGATCGGGATGGATTCAACATGAATGTTTTCGAATCCCTGCCCGTGAAGACGCACAGCCTGCATCATGTTTTGGTTTTCCACGTCAGCGATGGGATCGCTAAGTGGGCGCTTGTCCCTGAGGGGCGACGTGGCAATTTTCGATTTTTGGTTTTTGGTTCCCATTTCCCTCCGCATAGGGTAAATTTTTAATCATAAACTGGAGATCGTTACTTGCGACAAAACCGCGACGCGGTAAATCATCATTTTTTAGATCGTGGTATTGAATTGATGCATTGTCCATGGACGTCGTTCGCGGCTTCCATCCAGGCTTCTGAAAGGGTAGGGTGGGCATGAATCGTTTCAGCCACTCCCCGCGCAGTGCATTCAGACTGAATGGCCAATGTTGCTTCTGCTATCAATTCAGTGGCGTGCAGTCCAATAGCCTTAGCTCCAATTAATTGGTCTGTTGATGGATCAACAATCCATTTAACGAACCCTGTGGTTTCTCCTGAAGCTACGGCTTTGCCACAAGCCGCGAACATAAATTTGCCGGTGATGATTTCGCGGTTTTGCTGGCTGGCTTCCTGCTCGGATAATCCGACAGTGCCGATTTCCGGCGATGTGAAAATACAGGATGGGATAATTTGGTTTGCGGAACAATAACGGTTCTCGGTAATGTTTTCCACTGCCCTTAATCCCTGGGCGGTTGCTGCATGGGCTAATTGCGGGCCGCCGGTGACATCCCCAATCGCGTAGATTGATGCAGATGTGGTTTGGCAGTATTTGTCAATTTGAATATATCCATGATTACTGGTTTTAACGCCGGCTTTGTCAAGCGCCAGATCTTTTGTCACTGGTTTCCGGCCGGCCGCGGCCAGTAGAAGTTCCGTGTCAATTGTTTGTCCCTTAACTTTGCCCATAACACCGTGTTTTCCGGTTTTTACGTGTTCGAGCGGATTACCTGTCAGGATTGAAATTTTTAGTTGATGTTCCATATGGCGGCGGACCTGATCGCGAAGATCAGAATCGAGTGGCATCAGGATGTCATTAAGAATTTCAACAATGGAAACCTTTACTCCAAGTTGTGCTGCCATACATGCCAATTCGCATCCAATGACGCCTCCGCCCAGTACAATCATGTTTTGCGGCAATTGGGTGGTATCCAGGAATGCTCTACTGTCCATAATTGCGTTGTTGACAGGCAGGAAGTCAGGAAGCACCGGTTCAGATCCCGTGGCGATAATGGTATGTCCTGCATTGATCTTGGTTTCGCCGCTCTTATTGTTTCTGATCAGTATCCGGTTTCGGCTGATAAATGTTCCAGTTCCTTCGAATATTGTGATTTTGTTTGCCTTGAGAATCTGCGTGACACCGGTGCGGAGTTTTTTTACGACTTCGTTTTTATAACGAATCATGGATGGATAGTCAAAAGTTACATGATCGGCATGAACCCCGATTTTTTTCGAATGGTTCATTGCGTGAAACAGGGAAGAGCCGGCAATCAGTGTTTTTGTTGGAATACATCCCCAGTTCAAGCATGTTCCGCCGAGAGCTTCTTTTTCAATAAGTGCAACAGAAAAACCAAGCTGAGCCGCGCGGATAGCGGCTGGATAACCGCCGGGTCCCGCGCCGATAACCACTACATCAAATTGTTCCATAATTTCATATCCTCAAGAATAGATTTAACTCGATTGATAAATTTCGCGGCTGTGAATCCGTCTACAATGCGATGATCTGATGAAAGAGTGATTTTCATCATAGCGCGAATTACTATGGCATCGCTAATCACCTTCGGTTCATTTCGGATGCTCGAAACAGCGAGAATGCCGCTTTCACCTGGATTGATAATGGCTGTAAAGTTTTCGACATTCAGCATGCCCATATTGGAAACTGTAAACGTGTTTCCTGTCATTTCATCGGGAGTCAGTTTACCCTGTCTTGCTTTAGCAACGAGACTCATAGTGCGTTGATGGAGTTCCAGAAAAGTGATTTCATGTATGTTTCGGATAACTGGAACAAGAAGCCCTTGTTTGGCTGCCACAGCCATACCCATGTGGATTTTACTGTGCCATCGAATGGTCTTGCCATCGGTTGTGCTGTTCAATGCTGGAAAATCCACAAGCGAGAGAGCCACGGCTTTTAAAATGAAATCCGTCACCGAATAAGGCGTCGATTTTTTCTTTAATGCTTTTCTCAAAGACAGTAAATCAGTCATATCAACCGAGACAGTAACAAAAAAATGAGGGGTTGTAGTAAAGCTTTGTGTCATTCTTTCGGCGATTAACCGGCGTATTTTGCTCATTGCCTTGGGCTTTTCGGCAATTGCCTGTTGAATTCTTTGCACGGTGATCTGATCCTCGAGGTGATCAATATTCAAAATATCAATGTTTTCTTTTACAGCCAGTGATTTTGCCGCTTGAGTGATTTGGAGCGATTGATATTGTTTTAAATCGAGGTAATCGAGAACATCTTTTTCGACAATGCGTCCGCCCGGACCCGTCCCCGTGATGGGCTCAGCGCTAACAGCGCATTTTTTAATAAGTCGGCGTGCCCTGGGTGATACGGTTTGTCGGACAGGCGGAGTCGGTGTTTGAGAGGTTGGGGTCGTGGTGTGTGTAGCAGGGACATCTGGGGTGGCATGAGTTAAATCCCTGCTTTCCAACGTATTAGATCGAACGACCCGGTGTGCTGGTGCTGGGGTTTCAAGTTTTTCAGTGATTGGTTTGGGTAAAGGAATTTTGTCAGGGATTGGATCTCCGGGTTGACCGATAAAGGCTACTGGAGACGTGACAGGAACAGTTTCACCTTCCATGACCACAATTTTAAGCAGAGTGCCGTCAAAAAAGCTTTCAACTTCCAGAACAGCCTTGTCGGTTTCGATCTCGAACAGAAGGTCACCTTTTTGAACAATATCGCCTGTGTGCTTATGCCACTTGACAATCGTTGATTCTTCAACGGTTTGGCCAAGCTTCGGCATGGTTACAGTTTGAATCATTGTTCGTTATTTTCCACAGATATTGCTTTTTTGGACGCAGATTGATGATAAGCGTATCTCGTGAAGCGTATTTCGTATCACGCTTCACGAATAACGCTTAATGCTTATATCTGAGTATATTTGCGAAAATCTGCGTCCAATTATCTTGAGAATTTTTACAGTATTTTCATTGCCGCCGAGACAATATCGTTGGCATTCGGCATAAATGCAGCTTCAAGGATATGTGATTGCGGGGTAATTCCGTTCTTGGCACCAACGCGTATGACAGGTGCATCCAGATCGTCAAAAGCCTTTTCCATAATTTTTGAAGCTATTTCACCCGTGAAGCTTGCGATATTGATGCTTTGGCTGACGACTACGCAGCGGCCGGTTTTGCGCACTGACTTCAAGACTGTGTCCATATCAAGCGGGATCAGGCTCCGCAGGTCAATTACTTCAGCGGAGATATTGGAATTTATCATGAGTATCTCTGCCGCCTTTAATGCGTCATGAACAGCAGGTCCCCATGTTACGATTGTGATATCTTTTCCTTCGCGTTTGATATCCGCGACACCCAGAGGAATCAGGTAGTCATGTTCGGGCACTGGTTCCTTGAATCCATAGAGGAGTTGGTGTTCGATGAATATGACTGGATTGTTATCGCGAATAGCGGATTTCAGCAAGCCTTTGGCGTCGTATGGGGTTGATGGATATACGACATATATGCCGGGAATGTGTGTAAAGACGGTTTCAAGCGTCTGTGAATGCTGCCCGCCATAACCTTTACCGCCACCCACGGATGTCCGGATAACCAGCGGTATTTCGACATTAGCCCCTGACATGTAATGCCATTTGGCTGCCTGATTGCATATCTGGTCTGAAGCCATTAAAGTGAAATCCATATACATCAACTCGACGACTGGGCGCAAACCGATCATGGATGCGCCAACCGCTGTTCCACAAATTGCGGCTTCGGAAATAGGTGCGTTAAATACACGATCACGTCCGAACGCTTCAAGAAGTCCCTTGGTAACCTTAAACGCGCCGCCGTAATCCGCCACATCTTCTCCGTAAAGAATGACGCGACCGTCTCTAAGCATTTCTTCAACAAGCGCCTCCTTGACAGCATCTTTATAAGTCAATTCTCCATTAATTCGTTTGATATCCGGAAGCTCTTTAACATTTTGAGATTGTTGAAATGGTTCAGGAACAATCTCGCAAATTGAATCGGAATACATGAATTTAATTACATCAGATGGGTTAGGGTCTTCAGACTCAGCGGCCCGGACCGCAGCTCGTGCATTGCGTTGGCAAACTTTTTCCTTAAGTGCAGAAAGTGTTTTTTTCGTCAGAACATTACAGGCGATGCATTGTTCTGAAAAGAGGATAATAGGATCAACTTCTTTCCATGCAACTTCTTCATCTTTTGTTCTGTACTCTTTTCGTGGATCGGACAAGGAATGGCCGTAAAATCGATAGGTGTCCAATTCTAGCAGGCATGGGCCATTTCCTTTCTTGCAAGTTTCGGCTGCGCGTAGAACAGCATCTTTAACGGCTAGGACATTCATGCCATTGACAACTTCCGCGTGCATCATGTTATTGGCAAATCCAGCCGCGCGTCTTGCCAGGTGATCAACTCCAGTGACTTCATTGTCTGCTCTGCCCGTCATACCATAGTGATTATTCAAAATAACAAAAATGATGGGAAGCCCAAAAACATGGCTGGCAATTTCATTAGTAAACTGGCTCATGGCAGCCCAATTCAGAGATTCCAACACCACCCCGTTGGCATAAGCGCCATCACCAGCAAAGCAGCAGACGATGCGTTCATTCTTC
>CAZBGF010000007.1:0-15081 GCA_964491255.1 uncultured Verrucomicrobiota bacterium | reverse complement strand
GTGGGAGAAGTGGCTGAACACGGCTTGCCAATTATCATTGAGGATGCCGAGCGAGACTCCCGCATCCCCATGTTTACAACGGATTTCCTTCATATTCAATCAATTCTCCTTGCTCCCATGCGATTCCAGAATACTGTTATGGGTGTCCTTGTCGTCATCAACCGGATTGATGATACACCATTTTTACAGACGGATTTGAATCTACTTCAGGCATTGGCCGACCAGGCTTCTGTTACTATCTACTTTGCCAAGTTCAGCGAAGAATTGAATAAAAAACGCATGCTGGACTATGATCTTCAGATAGCCAGAAAAATTCAAAACTCATTACTACCCACGGAAATTCCTGAAGTCAAAGGAATGGAGTTAGCCGCGTTCAGTTTGCCGGCCAGAGAAGTTGGCGGAGATTATTATGATTTTGTAAACATTGACGACGACCATCTCGGCATAACTATAGCAGATGTGTCTGGCAAAGGAGTTGCCGGAGCCATTTTCATGTCGATTTGTCGAAGTGTATTTCACTCTAATGCTCAGGGCTGCCTCAGTCCTGCACATGTTTTAAAAGCCGTAAACAGCGTTATTTCCAATGACATCCATGAAGATATGTTTATCAGCATGCTTTATATCGTATTAAACATCAAAACGTTCGAGATGAAAATAGCCCGTGCAGGACATCTAAAACCCATTATTGTTTCTTTTAATGGACATCAATCCTTTCCAGTTGAATCAAAAGGCATCGCTATCGGCATGGCCGATCCCGACACGTTTAACTCACACCTTGAAGAAATCACCATTACCCTGAAGCCGGACAATATACTGGTGGCCTATACTGACGGAATTTTCGAAGCCTTAAACAGCCAACACAGGGAATGGGGAACATCCAATCTTGTGAACACCATTCTTTCAAATGCAACAGCCAGCGCCCAAATGATTGTCAACCATGTACAACAAGAGTTATTGACGTTTACTAAAAACATGACACAATATGATGATATGACGCTTGTAGTCATGAGCAGACGAAAAGGAGATAATTCTATCCATGAAAAGGATAAATAAACAGCATCAATCAGAAGGAAAGACTCCCGAATCCTCAAATGAATCTTTCGGGAAATCACATTTTGGTTCCAGGCATATTAAAAAAACGAAGCCGACAATAGATACTGAGAAGTCATCGCCAGAGCCATCCATCACTCCATCGATTACTTCTCATGTCAAACAAGTTTCCCAGGCCAAGCCGCCTTCTCCTGAAAAGACCATGCAAAAGCAACCCGAAAAAAGCGTGGATGACCTTGAGGAACAGATTGCCAGGCTCCGAGCTGACTTTGACAACTTTCGGAAACGAACTCTAAGAGACAAAGCTGAATTCTATCAAACCGCTAATCAGGATATCATGCTGGAGTTACTTCCTGTACTGGATCATTGCCAATTAGCCATTCAGGCAGCTATTGACCACAATACTGACGATCCATTTCGCAAAGGGCTCCAGATGATTTTCGACCAATTGATTGGCGTTATGTCAAAATTTGGATTAACCGCTTTTGATGCCAAGAATGAGCCATTCGATCCAAACCGCTCTGAAGCTGTCAATTACATTGCGTCAGACACCAAACCAGAAGGCACTGTCATTACTCAAATCCGATGCGGTTATCTGCTGAAGAACAAGCTCCTTCGACCTGCGCAAGTTATTGTTTCCAGCGGCCCGAGACAGTCTGAGCAAAACAACCAAGTCAACCCAGATGAATACCATAAAGGAGTTATCAATCCGTGACCGTAAAAAAAGATTATTATGATATCCTCGGCGTTCACAAAAACGCCTCTGCAGACCAAATCAAAAAGGTATATCGGAAACTCGCTCTGAAATATCACCCTGACCGCAACAAGGGCAATAAGGAATCGGAAGAAAAATTTAAAGAAATTTCTGAATCATACGAAGTGCTCAACAACTCCTCTAAGCGACAGCGGTACGACCAGTTTGGACATGATGGATTGAAATCGTCTTTCGGCCCTGGCGGATTTAATTTCTCGCGCGACTTCACTCACTTTTCTGACCTTAATGACATTTTTGGCGGACTCTTCGGTCAGAACGCGGGGTCAGCATTCGATGAATTTTTCGGCGGACGTTCTGGCCGACACGAAGAAGCCGGCTCATCACATTCTACGCGGGGTTCGGATTTACGGTTTGATCTTGAAATTGACTTCGAGGAATCGGCTTTCGGATCCAAACGTGATATCACCCTGCCCATTTCAGAAGAATGCGATCGATGCAAGGGAACCGGGTCCGAACCCGGACGTAAAAAAGAAGTCTGTAAGCACTGTAATGGACACGGTGTTGTCATTACATCAAGCGGCTTTTTCCGCGTTCAGCAGGAGTGTCCGTCATGTGGCGGAAAAGGAGAAATTGTCATCTATCCATGCAACCAGTGCCATGGCGCAGGCACAATCAAAAAACGTAAAGGGCTGACATTGAAAATCCCGCCAGGGGTCGAAACCGGATCTCGGCTTCGACTTGCAGGCAAAGGCGAAGGCGGCGTTCAGGGCGGACCTTCAGGCGATCTTTATGTTGTTCTTCACGTCCAGCCGCACAACCTTTTCCAGCGTCAAGACACCGATTTATTCTGTGACGTTTTTATTCCGCTTGCAATTGCCATTCTCGGCGGTGACGTCTCCGTACCTACTTTGGATGGTTTTGCTAAAATCAAGATAGCGCCTGGAACAGAAAACGGAAAAATATTTCGATTGCGGGGAAAGGGTTTTCCTGACATCGGGAGGCATAGAAAAGGAAATCTTCATATTCGGGTTATCATTGAAACACCAAAACGTCTTTCAGGAAATCAAAAAAGAAAACTGCAGGAGTTCCTTGACACTTGCAAAGAGAGCAATTACCCCGAAATAATAAATTTTCAAAAACGCACTCAAACGTTTCTTGAATATAAAAAACGTAAAAACCTTTAACCGTATCAAGTTAATAGGACGCAGATTTTCGCCGCGTCGCTTCGCAAGCGGCCACTTGGCGGAGCCGACGTGGCAAGATATACGCAAATAATTAAAAGTGACTAAAGTGAGCTAAAGTAACTAAAGTGCCTTCATAACTTTTAACTTATAACTTTCAACTCATAACTTTTAATCCTGACAATCTGCGTCCAAAAAAAATAAATCCCCATGTGATTGAGTTTTGTTATGACACGATGCTTTGTTAATCCTGACCAGTGGAACCAAACGGACATTTCTCTATCAACAGAAGACTCTCATCATCTCCTGAGAGTGCTTCGAGTTAAACGAAATAAACTTATAACCGTCTTCAACGGACAAGGCCAGACGGCTGAAGCTGAAGTTATAAAAACGGCTGACAAACACGTTCAAATCAGGATTCTGGAAACAACCCGTTGTAGAACGTCCCGCCATTCTGTGTTGATTTCACTCATTCAATCAATCCCAAAACATTCGTTGATGAATGTTATCATTCAAAAGGCCACTGAATTGGGCATTTCCGCAATTCATCCTCTTATGACCGAGCGAGTCATTGTTCACCTGAATAAACAGGAAATCCAAAAACGGCGTGATCGATGGCAACGAATAGCGTTAGAAGCAGCAAAGCAATGCGGCTGTAACTGGTTGCCTGAAATCCATCCGATCGTTTCCGGCGATCGTATTCTTCGGCAACTGTCCAGCTTTGATCTATGCTTTGTGGCATCACTTCATCGTAAAGCCAAGCCAATTCGAGAAGTGATCAAATCCTTGAATAAAACAATGCCGAAAACCATTGGTATGATCATCGGCCCTGAAGGTGACTTCACTGATGAAGAAACAGACTCCTTCATTTCTGCAGGCGGCATTCCGGTCAGTTTCGGCCCTGTTGTTCTGCGCGTGGAAACAGCCGCTATGTTCGGAATCAGTATCCTGACCTATGAATTTTCGGATAGTATCTCTTGACTCCCCTGGCCGACGCTCGGGGCAGGCAAACGAAGAATTTTGACAGAATGAACAAAATGGACAGAATAATATGGGAGAAAAGCGAAGAATTTTAGACAGGATTACAGGATGATCAGGATCGAACACGATGTTTGTCAAATTTGACAAAAAGGCTTGTTATCGATGTATCCTGTTTATCTTGTTCATTCTGTCAAAAAAAATACAAATTCCTAAAAACTGAACTGAAACCCACACGTGCGTCTTCTTTGTGTCTTAGTGCCTTTGTGGCTGAATAAGAATCAATAATTACTCGAGGTCAGGGAAAAAACGATCCCGGCACGGAACCTAATGGTTTATACGAAGACGCCGTCAATTTCTTGAATTCTCCGATACTGCGCAAGCTGGCCAGCCGCTCGTCTTTTCTAATGACTCCTTTTATAGGTTCTCCCCCGGTCGAAACAGCCTTCTGCAATGATTTCAAGGCATCATCATTCTGACCGCCTGCAACCTGAACGCATGCTAATTCAATCCAGATCCGAGGTGTTACCGGTTCACGATCAAGAAATTTCTTAAAGGCTTCTTCCACCAAATCCAGATGCTGTGGTTTACAGGAAACACACATCTCAGCAACTTTTAAATAAGCCTGTGAAGGAATATTCGTGTTATCGATTATCTGGCGGGTCAGATTATAAAAAGGCTGTTGTTTCCCAGTGTTTTTATAAATCATCGCGAGCTCAAACACCATGTCCAGCGTACCTGCACCTTTGGACAGCAGAGTCTGTATCTGAACCATCCGCGCATTGCGTTGTTCCAGTTCTTTAATCTGCTTCATAAACCCTTTGATTTTCTCATTCCTCTGGTCCTGCTGACGATTTCTTTCCATAACCGAATAGGCATCGGCAAACCGGCCGCGTTGAAGATAAAGATCCGCTAATCGAAAATTGGCCTCAGGGCTGACCGGAAAAAGTTCAATCGCCTGGCGAAAAGCAGCTTCCGCTTCATTGAAAAGTTGACGAAAAGAATAAAGACCGGCAATCGCACATCGCAACTTGGAAAAAGTTTTTCGCGCAACGGCATCACGCAGGAATTTATTATTATTCATGAGCCGGTTGGTATACCAGTTCCAGAACTCCATATCGTTCTTGATCATCTCATCCGTTAATTTCGGAAGAGGTTCTTTATTGATCTTCATAATCAAACCGTGGGGTTCAAGATACGGATACATCCACCTGATAACATAACTTTCTTCGACATAAAAATCATGCTTGCTCTTGTTGTTCTCAAAAATCATCTTGCAGATAATACCATTGATTTCCATCACACCCTGAACACCTTGAACACTGACTCTTCCGTTTTTATCAATCTTGACAGCTGCATTGGGTGGAATGCGGCCTGCACGGACGTCATCAACATACTTTTGAAACGCCAGATTTGTATCCTTAGGTGTAGGAATCCAAATCTCATCACCATACAAGTCGCGCATAACGCTCATATAAGTGTTATCCGCTAATGCATTCTGAGTAATCAGAAACACATCCGGACGCACCAAAGCCGAGTAAATCATATAAGTGGGAACGAACCTTCCCGGGTCAGTACCACCAAAGAAAATAGCGCTTGTTCCCATCTCAGCAGGAAAGTCAGGATTCGGCAATGGCGTCTCACCCTGTTTAAGCTCTTCCGTGATCGCCTTGGCTCCACGCAACTGATAGTTTCCGAACTGCCAACCGAAATCATGCCCCTGTAAATCCGACGCGCCATAACTCCGAATCAGTTCCTTGTCATAAACGTTTTTCCAGATCAAACACAGAGGTGACAACAACATAATCAATACTGCTCCACACAATACGACCCTGGATTTCGCCAAACTGCTGATAAAGGTCAGACCCAGCACTAATCCATAACCGATCAACAGCGCAAAAACTGCAACGGATTGAACGAATTGCACCCTCGCAATAAACATGGACTGAATATCATGACCGGGATTGATCAAAGCCAAAAGCCCAACACCGAGAAACGCAAACGCAATCAGCAAGGAGCCTAACCATACCCATTCCTTTCGCCGAATTCGCCTGATATAAAAAATCGGCAACACTGCCATAAGCACTAATGGAAGCGTGAATTGATCCTCAAGTTCCTTGAAATACATGACCGCCTGTTTAATAAACGCGGCGGGCTTAATTGCCGGAGTCAACTGTTGATATTGACCGCGGGTCACAGCATGTTTGAAACCCTCCCATGTTCGGGGATATCCCCAATTCATCGGAGGATTGAATTCCGACGCTAAAGGCATATACAAGAACAGGCATAATCCAAGCCCAGCGCAAACCATCATAATCATAACCCGCTTCCATTCCGTAAACAGCTTGCGGGATACCATCCATATTGCCGCAGGCGTTAAAAGCATCAGAATAGATACGGCAATCCAGATTTCCTTGTGCGGAGCCGGCGCACTGACAGCGAGAGCCGGCCGGACTCTAAATAAATACACCCAGCCTGCCAGCAAAACAATTCCCAGCGCAAAACAATCCCGAAATAATGCACGGTCCGTAGCAAAAATAATCAGCATCAAGGCTGGAATAATAAGCATAATCGGCTGACAGTTAGTAACGGCAACACCGAAAGTCAAAGCAATGCCATATAGAAGCCGATTATCATCAGGACGACGCATCCACATATAAGCCAATGCCAATATCATGAGATGAAGAAATTCATTCAGACTATACACTTCGGCAATAACACACTGAGACCAGATAATAGGAGTAAACGTCAGGAGCAGACCTGCTGTAATACCACATGCTCCGGTAATGAGATTCTGCGTCCAGACTGACATTACTTCCGACGCGCGCCTTCTGAACTCAAGTAAGTCAAAACCACATCGGCTGACTAAAAGCGCAACCAAGCCGCTGGAGAGACTGCCGAAAAATCCGGACATGAGATTCACGCCCCATGCAGGATTGGGATGCCCCAGATAACGAATAAAACCGAAAACCAACTGGAAAAGCCATGCGAAAATGGTCCAGAGAGGGTATCCCGGCGGATGGGGAACTCCAAGGTAATCAGCAGCCACAATCAGCTCTCCGGAATCCTCCAGGGTTACGGTCGGAGCCATAGTAATCGCATAAACTATCAGCGAGAGGAGAAAAGTAATCAGAAAAGCCATCCAGTCAATTCGCCTGAATATGCAATCCCGCTTTTCAGCGGGATGTATTTTTAATCCTGAAGCTTTATTATCAAAATGGATTGATTGTTTTTTCATGCCTGACATGCATAAATGAATTCATGGCGTAAATTCAGCTTCTGCTGTCCCATTTGAATACGAGACAAGAGAAACCAAACCGGATATATTTTGTGGATATACCTTAAGGATTTGAAACGCCAAGGTCAAGAATAGAAACCGACATAAAGCGGAAAAACAGTGTTTGCCTGGCGCGGGTTAAAACATCGTGATTAAAAGGACAAAAGCCCCAAACAGGAGTACATTCACGATCAACGGAATATCCGTCAATAAAATGTACTCAGGCTGATCACCCTTGGATTGCCGGTAAACAAGATCAAGATATCGAAACAAACCGAATATGACAAACGGAATTGTAAGACTGAGATAGGACGTTTGAAATTTTTCAATTGTGTTTGGCCATTGCGTATAAACCGCATAGGCCACAATCACAGCTCCGGCAATAATCGCAATCAACTGATCAAGTAAACGCACGTCACTGGCCGCGAGACTGGGACGGGATTCATCTATTTGGGTTTCATCCATCATGCATTTTTCATGCCGACGCTTGCAAAGCGCAAGGAAAAGAGCCATCAAAAACGTACAAATCAAAAGCCAGGATGAAATTTCCACATGAACGGCAACCCCGCCAGCCACCGCGCGCAACACAAATCCTACAGCAATCACAAACACATCCAGTAAGTGAATATGTTTCAACTTCAGGGTGTATATCACTTGAAGCAAAACATATGAAGTCACCACTATTCCAAAACGCAAGGCCAAAAACCATGAACCTATAAGCCCAAACACCAGGCAGGCAACCACCATGCTCCAGGCCATAGACAGCGAAAGCCGACCCGCTGCCACAGGACGTTGAAATTTAATCGGATGAGTGCGATCGCGCTCCCTGTCAATAATATCATTGAACACATAAATACCGCTGGCAGTGATCGAAAAAAGAACGGCAGCCAAAAGTGCTGTCCAGAACAAAGCCGGAGCAAGGACCTGCTGCTTGTCACCCAATGCAAAAACAAAGGCGGCCAGCACAATCACGTTTTTCATCCATTGGCGTGGACGCATTTCCTGAAGAAAATCCAACAGAGTCACTTTAGTCAAATTGCGTGATAAAATATCGTTCATAAGAAAAATAAACCATTTATTAAGTTAACAGGACGCATCCCGCTATTAAATCTGACCGATTCAGTAGCGGGTCTGATAATCTGCGTTCAAAAAAAATCCCTATACGATCTCTAATTAGAACTTATCCGAAAAGGGTATAACCAGCAGAACAAGCAGAAAGACATAAGAATTTTAACCGCGGATTACACTGATGGGCGCTGATAAAAGAGAAAAAAGAATAAATGTGTTTTATATTTATCATTTTACTATCAATTGTTTGAGAAGTTTTTGATCTTTATCCGCGAAAATCCGCGCAATCCGCGGTTAAAAAGCTTTTCGAACAGGGTCTAATTAGTTTATATCTTCCGCGCAACATCCTGCTTTATGAGTTTTCGAACGAACGGATAACGAAAACGAAGTTTCAAAACCATCCATAGCGCTTCACGGAGAATCGATGGATTCATTTTTGAATGACCGGAACGTCGGTCCTCAAAAATGATGGGGATTTCAACAATGCGGAATCCCGACTTCCATGCCATATGAGTCATTTCAATCTGAAAAGAGTATCCATTGGACTTAATTCGATCCAGATCGATGGATTCAAGAACTTCACGCCTGAAACATTTATAACCGCTGGTCGGATCAACAAACGGCATCCTCGTAATGATACGCACATATAAACTGGCAGCCTTACTCAAAATCAGCCGATTCAACGGCCAGTTAATAATACGAATGCCATCGAGATAACGTGACCCCAACACCATGTCTGCATGATCTGCGGCAGATATAAATTTTTTGATATCCTCCGGGTCGTGAGAAAAATCAGCGTCCATTTCAAAAATAAATGAATAATTTCTCTTCAACGCCCACTTAAAACCATCAATATAGGCACGCCCCAAACCCTGCTTGCCAAGCTTATGAACAGAATGAACACGTTCGTCAGCTTGTGCCATATCATTGATAATATCACCAGTGCCATCCGGAGAATTGTCATCCACAAACAAAACATCGGCATCAGGGCATGTCTTGAAAACAGCTGAGGCAATACCGCGAACATTTTCACACTCATTATACGTTGGGATAACAATCAGTATTTTTTCCATAGTGTTACTTTATGCAAAACCACCCCGGCTTGCAAGTGATATCAGTAATTCTCATTTTAACCCGCATGACTTCATCCTTAGTTCGGAGTACAGGCTTTAGCCTGCAAAAACAGCCTGCCACGTCGCCCCGTTGCGGTGCAAGTGGTCCCTCCGGCAACTGCCGGACGACGGGAAAGGCTGAACTCCAAACAATAAGAAACGATTAACCTCACTAAAAATGAGAATTGCTGAAGTGATATACAAACACAAATTTTTATATTGTGTTTTCCGGCCATATTTGACTAATATATATGTTGATTATTCAGGTTCACGGTTTTATGGTTATTGATATCCATTAAGCCATCCGAAGACAATTTTTTAATATCTCTCGCCCGCGCTTAAGTGCCCGGGTCCTGGCGCGGGGAAGGAGCATTTTTCGAGAAATTCCTTCTCTCAAGGAATTTCTCGAAAAATCAACAACTTTGTGTTCTTTGCGCCTCTGCGAGAGAAATGTTTTTTTTGTTTCTTCTTCTGATAGTTTAATAGTTGCGTTATTGATAACAACCAAATTTCTTGTGTCTCAACTCTTGCTTGAGGCTTCAATCATTCTGAATTATAGAGATCACATGCAATATAATATTTGTACATATGGAAATCCCGTACTCAGGGAAAAGGCGACTTCAATCAAAAGCTTCAGTGATACGCTGAAAACTCTAGCAGACGACATGCTCCAGATAATGAAGGAACATAATGGCATCGGGCTCGCCGCTCAACAAATCGGCGAAACCATCCAAATCTGCACAGTGGACTTAGACCCTAAATATGATATCGCCGAACAAGGAAAAACCCGTCTGAACCCGGACATTATCATGCCGCTTGTTCTCATCAACCCCGTGATCTATGAAAAAACCGGCAGGCAGACAGCTGCGGAAGCATGTTTAAGTGTTCCAGAGATATCGGCTCCCGTGCTTAGAGCTTTTGAAATATCAGTTTCCTGCCTGAACTTGAAGGGTGAAGACCAGCAGTTCCAC
Organism: uncultured Verrucomicrobiota bacterium; assembly: GCA_964491255.1. Classification (GTDB taxonomy): domain Bacteria; phylum Verrucomicrobiota; class Kiritimatiellia; order JAAZAB01; family JAAZAB01; genus CAZBGF01. The sequence continues at coordinate 4,729 of CAZBGF010000007.1, read as the reverse complement.
ATAAAAGGCTATATGGCACGGGTGATTCAGCATGAAATAGATCACTTGAATGGAATGCTGTTTGTGGACCGAATATCACCCGTGAAAAAAATCAGTTTGTCCGGAAAATTAAAACGCCTGAAAAAACAGTATCTATTAAGCCAACCGAAGTAAACTGTTTTGGCGAAGATTCTCTGCCCTCAACCCCGCACCTAATCGTTTGCAATTTAGACCCTATCCGAAAAGGGTATTGCAACTTAGGAATGCAAAAAACTACTCAGGCACAAAGTGACAAAGGCACATAGGCACAAAGTTTCAAGGATAATATCCAAACACAGGAACAGCCTGCCCGTGGGATACGGCAGCCGCCGGACGGACAGGGAAGATCGCGAAGATAAATCTAAGAACGAAGTTAAAAATACAACAATTTGCCATGAATACTTTGCGACCTTTGCGATCTTCTGTTTAAAAAATCTTAGTTTTTTCAGGATTTTGTCTTTCAGGGGCTTTTCGGATAAGCTCTAATTAGGTGCGGGGTTTAAGGCGGTCTGTAGACTAAGAATTGTAGTTCCGAACGGTCTCGATCATGGCAATGTACTGTTCCAGACACTGATTCCCTGCACCACGAATATAGGGAGAAGCGGATGGCGCCACAATCAGTCCCTCGTGATCGTCAAACGCATCCTCGATCAAGGCCCTGGTTTCCTCACGAATTTGCTCTGGTGAATGGTCATACATTGACGCAATCTGAATGTTGCCTTCCAGGCAAAGCTTGCCGCGCGATATGTTTTTAGCCTCTTTCGCCGTGATATCACCCTGCGGTGGCGGTTCAAATGGATGAAGAACATCAGCGCCCATATCGATAAATCCTTGAAAAACTTTTTTGATGCTGCCATGACAATGAATATGTATACGGCTGCCAGCGTCGTGAATAATATCAATGATTGGCTTGTTATACCGAACATTAAATTCATGAAAATCAGTGGGGCTATGCATAGGAGGAACAATATACTCCTCACCCAACATTGAGAAAAACGGGCCGATCCCATGCTCAATAAAGTATTTCACAAGTTCAACCATCACGCGCATCTGCCGCTCACACAGAGCATGAACAATATCACGGTCGTTAACAGACATCATCACAAAGTTCTCCGACCCCATCCGCTCAACCACAAAACCGGCCGGATTGAACCCAAGCCCTACATCTACTATCCCGCACTCTGCTACCTCCTGCTCAGCCTCAAAAAAAGAACGCTCCTCTCCTCCTGCAATTTCCGGCAGAGGTAATGACATATAGGCTTCCGCGTCCTCCCGTGAATTGATAAAAAAACGCTCATGAAGTCCTGGCTGACCTTTAAGACTAACCAGCGCGCTTGCCTGCAGATCCCCTTTCGGCGTATGGAGACGCGTGATATGCCGCTCGAAATCTTCAGAATACGGCTCCGTCTCGTGCTCAACCGGATATTGCGACATTAAAGCCCGTCCATTCCAGCTTGATTTAAGATCCGAAAACTGCTTTAGATACTCTATCAAAGGAAAATATGTCGGATCATTGGACGGAAATCCGGTCCTGCTATACACACCAGGCCGATCCATATATTCATGAAAATAAGCTCTGCGCAGACGCTCCTTCGAAGTGAACGGCTGACCTGACTTCACGGATGCCTGTGAAACACTTGTTGTTTTACGGACACGCGCTTTGCGTCGTTTCAGAAATTCCACGGCCAGCGAACGATACGCATTCGCGCCAGCCGAACGCACATCGTATTGAATGACCGGCTGTCCAAAACTCGGCGCCTCGCTGAGACGCACATTTCTTGGAATAACGGTTTCATAAACCAAATCGCCAAAATGTTTTTTAACATCATCAACCACCTGAACAGCTAATTTAGTCCGGCTGTCATACATGGTCATGACGATTCCTTCTATTTCAAGCAATGGATTAGCGCCGCTGAGACGTAATTTATCAACAAGACTACTGATCATGCTCAACCCTTCCATCGGAAGATACTCACACTGAACAGGAATAATCAGCGCATGCGACGCGGTTAAAGCATTACTCGTTAAAACCCCAAGTGACGGAGGGCAATCAATAAAGATATAACGATAATCAGAGTCGGAGACAATCGGAGCCAGGGCTTGCTGAACACGGTTAAGATAATGCTCAGACCGGGCAATCTCGACTTCGGCCCCCGCTAAATCCAATTCAGATGGAATGATATCGAGATTCTGAATCTGTGTTTTTAGAATCTGATCCCGGACAACTCCATTACCCAGGAGCGGGCCATACACGCTATGGTTTTTCTGTTTTTCTAACCCCAGCCCGCTGGTCGCATTGGCCTGAGGATCAAGATCAATAAGAAGCACTTTCTCGCCCTGCTCGGCAAGACAAGCGGAAAGATTAACAGCTGTAGTTGTCTTACCCACTCCGCCTTTTTGATTGGCAAATGATATTACAAATGCACTCATGTGTTATTATTCCCGATCATTCGCTTCTCACGCGCATATGCAAAAATTCCACCAGCCTCAACAACTGGTGCTACAGCGCCAAGCGGTTTCAACGAAAAACTCCTACCGGAACTAACATGCACTATCTGCCGACGGTCAAGATCGATAACCGCTTTATCTCCCGTTTGAAACACATCACAAATATGCTGATCTGATTCAAAGGGATACAGTTCTCCCGTCGCAACGGCATTTCGAAAAAAAATGCGCGCGTAAGATTCAGCCACAACTGCCTGAACACCGGCGGCGCCCAGCGCAATCGGTGCGTGTTCGCGTGAGGAACCGCATCCGAAATTACGCCCGGCAAGCACAATAGCAAACTCCGATTTTTCCGTGCCTTTTTCTACAAAAAGAGGATAATCAACCGGCAGACCGCTCAATGCGTAAGATCCTAACTTCTTATATTCTTCAGAAATCGTTGGAACGAGATTCAAATATTGCGCTGGAATAATCTGATCTGTATCAAGATTATCACCTACAACGTAAACTTTACCCTGGATGATTAAATGCTTTTCTTTCGTCTTCTTTTCGCGTTTATTCTTGTCCATTCGTGTTTATCACTTTCTTCTGTTAACCTGGACATACATTCAATTAGGCCCGACTTTTGACGTACAACTCTATTTCCTATGGCAGGGCGCAACAGCCTGTTGCGCCGTTCTTCCGTAACTACGGACGGACAGGCTGTCCGTCCCTACCTTTAGACACGAAGAATAAAAAAAATTTCTATCCTCTTCCTTAGTGCCTTTATGGCTATTTTGAAATTCCCAACCTGTCAAATTTACATAAACTCACGAGGATCCGTAATGTGGCCTGTTATGGCCGACGCCGCCACTGTCAAAGGCGACGCCAGATAAATCAAAGACCGCTTTGAGCCCATACGCCCGATAAAATTCCGGTTTGTCGTGCTGATCACCGTCTCATCGCCATGGGTACGGCCAAACGTATCAACAGGCCCACCAAGACATGCGGCGCATGATGGCGGAGCAATCTCCAGGCATCCAGAATCCCTGAATATTTCTTTAAGCGTGACACCATCAATTTTTTCTTCTTCCAGCGTATCATCAACCTGACGGGTTGCAGGAACAATAAATGTATCTATACTGACGCGTTTGCCTCGTAATACGGATGCCGCAGCTATAAAATCAGTGGTTTTACCTCCTGTGCAGGAGCCGATATATGCGCGATCAAGTTTCACACTTGCACGCTCACGCGCCAATGCAAAATTGGCAGGCGAATGAGGCTCAGCGACACAAGGCTCAAGCCCCGTAACATCACAGGCATAATCTTTTGAAACCACGGCATCCAAATCGCTGTAGACAGGCTCAAATGCTTTTTTTGTGCGCTGTCGCACATAAAGGAAAATCATTTCATCGGGATTCATAATTCCGTTCTTGGCGCCCGCCTCAATCGCCATATTGCATATAGTCATCCGTTCATCAACACACATGTCGGAAACAGCTTCCCCACGAAATTCCATAGCGCAATAAGTTGCACCATCAAAACCAATATCACCGATAATCTTGAGAATAATGTCCTTAGCCATAATATAATCCGGCTTCTGACCATCTAATGTAAGCCGAATAGTTTTGGGAACCTTTATCAACAACTTACCAGCGCCCATAATAAAACCAGCATCGGTGTTTCCAATACCTGCGGCAAACGCCCCGAAAGCACCATGTGTGCAGGTATGGGAATCCGTTCCGAAAATCACTTCCCCGGGACGCACATGGCCGGCCTGCGGCAAGGCTACATGACAGACTCCACGATAGGAAGGCGTTCCAGGATCATAAAAATAAGGAATTTTCTGTTCGGAAGCAAATGATCGCAAAATATCAACATTACGATGCGCTTTTTCATCTTTCGTAAAAATATAGTGATCAGGAATAAGAACCACCTTTTCCCTGTCCCACACTTTGGCTGACTGTCCAAATTCACGCTGAAAAACCCCAATCGTTCCCGGACCGCAAACATCATGTGTTAACAAAATATCTGCGTTGACCCAGATATTATCGCCCGGTCTTGTAATCTTTTCACCAGACGCTCGAGCAAGAATTTTTTCTGTTATAGTCATACCCATCAGAAATCACCCGTTTTTGATTTTAGATTGTGTTACAAGAAGTTATCTTTTAATTGCCAATCCACACAACTTACACCGGCTATCTCATACGAGCAAGCACTAATCAATTGGGTCGTCACGGTCAAGTCCTGATTTAAAGTTGTCACTTTTTTTAGCTTTCACTTGTGT
>CAZBGF010000006.1:13063-15221 GCA_964491255.1 uncultured Verrucomicrobiota bacterium | reverse complement strand
CGGGCTAGGGAAACTTTAGCTCATTTTAGCCACTTTGTGCCTATGTGCCTTTGTCACTTTGTGCCTGAGTAGTTACAAAAAAACAATAAAACATGATTGAATACCGTTGTTAGTGGTAAATATTCGCCTGATGTACCACGTGCAGGCCCACCTGCTATGTTGAGAATTTAAGCTTTGCAATTTACCTCGCGCAAAACAAGAAAAATGATTTTTGAATTCAACGGCTGTGGTGTATCATGCGGGGAAATATGTGAACTATGAAACGTACCCGGATAAAATCGATACCGTGTGAAAGTGAAACTGTTGAGTGGAAACAGTCTCTCGGCGAATGGAAGGAAATCGTCGAGACCTGCGCCGCTTTTGCCACGGCTCAGGGTGGCACAATCTATATCGGTATCAGCCCAAAGGGAGAACGCATCGGTGTTCAAACTGGCAAAGGGACTATTGAAGACCTTGCTAACAAAATCAAGATCAACTCAGATCCCCCGCAGTTTCCATCCATAAAGGTCAGTGGCGAGAAAAACTCTGCTGTCATTGAGGTTTATGCAGAGCAGAACCCCGTCAAGCCGGTTTGGGCTTTCGGCCATCCACTGAAGCGTGTTGGCCGTACCAACCAGTCCCTTCGCAGAGAGGAAGCCCAGCGACTGTTGGAGATCACAACAGGACGCACATGGGATACATTTTCCTGTAGTGAATTCACTGCTAATGATATCAGCAAGAAGGCTGTTAGAGAGTTCCTCAGACGTACAGGGATGAAGGTTTCCACCCCTGTTGATGACGTAATGCGAAACCTCAGACTGGTTTCCGAAAATGGCTATTCCAATGCAGCCGTCTTGCTGTTTGGAAAATGCCCCCAGCGGTTCTTCATTGAAGCACAACTCAAATGTGCCCGATTCAAAGGAACCAGTTCAGTCCACTTCATTGACGAACGGACATTTGAAGGCAACATCCTGGAGCAACTCGACAATGCCATGGACTTCGTGGCCCGCAATACCCGACAGTCAATCGTGATCACGGGTAAACCTGCCCACGACGTTGTTCCAGAGTATCCTGCTGAAGCTGTGCGAGAGGCCATCACCAATGCTCTGTGCCACCGGACTTACGCTGAAGTCGGTACAATTCAGGTCCGTATCTACGACGATTGTCTGGAGGTGTGGAATCCTGGTTCTCTTCCGCGCGACCTCTCCGTGGATAAACTCTACCATCGGCATCGTTCATATCCACGGAACATACTGATTGCCAGCGCCCTTTTCCGGGCACGCTATATCGAGCACTGGGGCACCGGCACACTCCGCATTATCGAGGTCTGCAGGAAGCACAACATCAAGGTTGAGTTCGAAAATGAGGCGCACACGTTCATTGTCCGCCTGAAACAGCAATCACAGCCAGAGTCAGGGGTAGAGTCAGGGGTAGAGTCAGGGGTAGAGTCAACACTACTCGACAGAGTCCTTCTCGAACTGCGTAAAACAGAACTCGGCAAAAAGGAAATCGCTCTGGCTCTAGGAAAAAAAAGGCCAACACGCTATCTAACCGATGTTGTTAGGCATCTTTTGGCAGATGGACTTATCGAGCGCACCATCCCCGATAAACCGCAGAGTCGCTTACAGAAATACCGGCTGACTGATGAAGGCCGCAAAAGGCTGACTGAGAATAGATAGATAACCGGCTTGCTGGAAGCATGAAGAAGTCTTACGTTTGGAAGGAAATAACAGAACCATAACGAAAGAAAGGATAACCCGATGAAGCAAACCGCAAGAACTGCATTCGTGGTTATGTGGCTGCTCATGGCATTCACAACAGGTTGCAGGCAACAGCCACTGGTTCACGAAACCATACACGAGGCCGCAAGATATGGAAATCTTGCCGACGTTAAACGGCACTTACAAAGAGGTGCGATTGTTAACGCAAGGAACGAGGATGGCGACACGCCACTGATGGTGGCTGCGGCCGAGGGTCATCTGGATGTGGTCAAATATCTGGTTGATAAAGGCGCAGTCGTGGACACAAGGGATAAGGACGATATGACGCCTCTGATGTGGGCTGCGGACAATGACCATCCGGATGTGGCCAAATACTTGGTGGCCAGTGGCGCGGACGTGAACGCAAGCAACAATGACGGCAACACGCCGCTGCATTTGGCTGCGGGCAAAGGCCATCT
>CAZBGF010000006.1:0-12963 GCA_964491255.1 uncultured Verrucomicrobiota bacterium | reverse complement strand
GGATATAGTCAAATGCCTCGTGGACAAAGGCGCGGTCGTGGACGCAAGGGGTAAGTACGACTGGACGCCGTTGATGTGGGCTGCGGGCAAAGGCCATCTGGATATAGTCAAATGCCTCGTGGACAAAGGCGCGGTCGTGGACGCAAGGGGTAAGAACGGCTGGACGCCGCTGATGCGGGCTGCGGGCAGTGGCCGTCTGGATGTGGTCAAATACCTGATGGACAAGGGTGCGCTTGTGAATGCCAAGAGCAAGTTCGGCACGACGCCGCTGTCTTTGGCTGCGCACTCTGGCAAAAAGGATGTGGTAGAGTTCCTCAAGCAACACGGTGCAAAGGAATAGACATCCGCAAATCATGCAATATCAGGATATATTTGAATATCAATCAATGGTTCGGCAAGGAGATTAAATGGCAAAGAAGAAAATCGTGCTCGTGCTTTCTGTGATTGCCCTCTTGCTCTCCATTGGCTGGTTCATTGCACAGCCGGGGTACGAACCTGCCATCACATTCTTTGTAGGTTTGGCAGGGGTCATCGGCTCATACTTCATGGGAACTACGAAATTCCTATACATCAAGGTTAAAGCGTTATCCACGGGAGCACAATGGTGAAATATATAATCTTGAATGCCATACTGATCCTCTGTGCCTACAGTATGGCTCTGGGCGAAACAACGATGAAACTGAATGACTGCGTGCGGGAACTCGTCAAAAACAATCCGGAACTCCGTGCGTCGAATGAAACCGTTAAAAAGGCCAGATCCGATTTCCTGAATAAATATAGTACATTCCTGCCTCAAATCTACGCAACTGGAGGCGCAAATAAATCCAAATCCGAAAGTGATAATGGTTACTCCGATGCAACATCTTATAACGCCTCGCTTACGGCCAGACAAAGTCTGTTTGCAGGATTCCGTAACCTGGCCACATTAAACCAGAGCCGGGCTTTGCTGAGAGCCTCAGAAATGAATTTCCTGCGGATCAAGTCAAACTTAAGTTATTCATTAAAAACATCTTTTGCCAACATGCTTTTTGTCCAGGAATTCACGAAACTCGCTACAGCCATTACCGCGCGTCGAAAAAGCAACCTGGATCTTGTGCAATTACGGTTTGAAGCCGGGCGTGAACATAAGGGATCGTATCTACGAAGTCGGGCATTCCTGCATCAGGCACAGTTTGAGGATACCGAAGCTAAACGCGCTATCAGCGTGGCCCGACGCTGGCTTGCGACAACAATGGGCTGGAAAAATGACGCGATAATTACAGTTGCTGGAAAATGGGATGTTTCTGTTCCATCTAAAACCATGCATTTCCTTGATCTTGTTAAGAGCACACCCGATCATCTGGAAGCAATGGCAAAATGGCGCGCAGCTCGTGAAAGCGTCCGGGTCGTTAAAAGCGATTTTTATCCCGAATGGTCAGCATCAGCTTCACTCGGCAGAAATGGAGACAGTTTGTTTCCAGATCATAACCAATGGTCGATCGGGACAACAATCTCTTTTCCACTGTTCGAGGGAGGCAGTCGTTTTTATTCCATGCGAAGCGCGCGCGCTGAAGAGCGCGCATCTGAAGCCAATCTGATGGATTCCGACAACCAAACGGTTTCAATGATTGAAGAAAAATTTGCGGCATGGCAAGATGCTGTCGAACAAAGAGAAGTACAGGCTGAATTTTTACGTGCAGGGGAAGTGCGCGCTGAAATCGCTAGAAGCCAATACTCGAATGGATTGCTTTCATTCCAGGACTGGGATCAAATTGAAAACGAGTTGATTAATTATCAAAAAGCCATGTTGAACAGTCATCGTGACGCGTTTATTGCCCAGGCTGCCTGGGAAAAAGCAATAGGAACAGGAGTGATTAAATGATAAAAAGCAAAATCTTCTGGATTACAGCGGTTATTATCATACTTGGAATATCTTCAGGCATATTTCTATGGTATCAACGCACAGACAAAACAATGCCTTATGATCCGGTTCGTGTGGAATTTGGCGATATGAAAGTGACTGTTTTGACAACAGGAATCGTTCAGCCTCAAAACCGTTTAGAAATCAAATCCCCAATTGCAGGCCGCATAGAGAAAGTACTTGCGAAAGAAGGCAATCGCGTTCAGCAAGGACAGGTTATAGCCTGGTTGAGCTCAACAGAGCGAGCTGCTCTGCTGGACGCGGCTCGGGCAAAAGGGCCAGAGAAATTAGCCTACTGGAAAGACCTGTACAACCCCACCCCTCTAATGGCACCGATAAACGGCGACATCATTGCTCGAAACATCGAACCAGGACAGACAATAACAGCCCAGGATGTGCTGCTTGTCATTTCTGACCGACTGATCATTGAAGCACAACTGGATGAAACCGATATCGGCCATATAGCACTGGGTCAAAGCGCCGAAATCACTTTAGACGCGTATCCAAATGAAACCATGATTGGCAAGATAGACCATATTGCCTACGAGGCAAAAACAGTCAATAACGTAACAATGTACATGGTCGATGTTCTACCTGAAAGCGTTCCGGATTTTCTACGCAGCGGGATGACGGCAAACGTCCAGATAATCATGGCCCAAACAAATCATGTTCTTCTGCTTCCTTCGGATGCTGTTTATATGGAAAACAACCGCACGGTCGTCCGGGCACCAAATACAAAAGACAAAACAAAAACACTGATAAAAAACGTGAAAACTGGATTGAGTAACGGCAGGGATGTTGAAATCACTTCCGGCCTGAAACAGGGCGACACAGTTCTGCGCAAGGCTTTTACGAAGCGCGTATCAAATGATAAAACAGCAAACAATCCATTTATGCCGTTCCGGCGAAAAAAGAAAAAATAGGGTTGTAACAAAAAGAAGTGAGCTAAAGCGCCTAAAGTGAACTAAAGTTATGGAAAATAAAGAATTTGCGAAGGAGCTTGAAAAACGGACACGAGAATTCGGTGTGCATACAATTCATTTTTCAACAACTTTGCCCAATACACCAGAGGGAAGGGTTGTAAGAAATCAAATCACAAAATCCGGAACATCCATAGGCGCAAATTACCGAGAGACCAATCGAGCCAGAAGCAGGGCGGATTTCAAAAACAAGATTAGGATTTGTGAAAGTGAAGCAAGTGAAACACAATACTGGCTGGAAATGATTGTGGAATTGAAATGGCTGCGATTCTCATAACTTTAGTCACTTTAGCTCACTTATAACTTTTCTTGAGGATAGCATTGATCACTCTCTCAAACATTTCAAAAACCTATACAATGGGAAAGATTGCCGTTCGCGCGTTACGCGAGGTATCGCTAACAATTAATTCCGGCGAGTTTGTGGTAATAATGGGGCCATCCGGCTCGGGGAAGTCAACACTCCTGCACATCCTTGGTATGTTGGATGTTCCCGACACCGGCTCTTACAGCCTGATGGGGCATGAGGTCGCATCACTGTCGGATAATGCGCTTGCCGGTCTTCGCAACTCGACATTCGGATTTGTATTCCAACATTTCAATCTTCTGTCACGAACCAGCGCGCTGGAAAACACTATATTGCCAATGCTGTATTCTCCACATGGAACAACAGTATCAAAAGCAAGGCAGGTGCTGGAAGATGTCGGCCTGGGTGACCGCATAGACCATAAGCCGAATGAACTTTCAGGTGGCCAGCAACAGCGTGTGGCCATTGCCCGCGCACTGATTCATGATCCACGGATCATCCTGGCTGATGAGCCTACAGGTAATCTGGATTCCATCAGCACAAAAGAAATTATGGATGTTTTGTCCCGGCTTAACGACCGCGGAATGACAGTGGTTATCGTGACACACGAATCAAGTATTGCTCAGCGTGCGCGGCGCGTAATCACCATGCAGGATGGAAGGATTCAGACAGACGAAACGGATATTACCGGCAAACAGACCGATAACGGGAAAAACTTTGACCAACCGATAGTTTTGCGATCAGGCATGGTTTTGAAGGAAATCCCCAACCATTTCAAACAGGCATGGCGATCGCTGACAGCTAATAAGACACGATCATTCCTTTCCATGTTGGGTATTCTCATCGGGGTAGCCGCTGTGATTGCCATGATGGCGATTGGAACTGGCGCGCGCCGTTCGATTGAAACCCAGTTGTCGTCCTTAGGCTCTAATCTGCTCGTTTTACGGCCCGGTGCTCGTCGAATACATGGCGTGGCTCTTGAAGCCGGCACTATCACGCGATTCACACTTCAAGACGCCCGAGATATCAAAAATGAAGTTCCATTTGCCAGATATGTGAGTGGCACAGTATATGGTCGCGGACAGGCTGCCTTCGGCAACAAGAACTGGAACACCCGTATACTGGGTACATCCCCCGAATACGCCGCCATGAGGACATATCAGCCCACAATCGGCCGGTTTTTCACCTCGGAAGAAATCAAAAAACGGGCACGGGTCGCTGTTCTGGGCATGACGCCTGTACGTGAATTATTCGGAAACAGCAATCCATTGGGTGAACATATTAAAATCAACAAAGTGATTTTCCAGATTATCGGAATACTCCCGGAAAAAGGCGCAACCGGCTGGCGTGACCAGGATGACCTGATCATTATTCCAATCTCCACTGCCATGTACCGTCTGCTTGGCAGTAATTATGTTAATTCCATTGATATCGAAGTAACCAGCGCAAATGAAATGGATATAGCACAGGATGCGATTCGAAGCGTGATTAACCGGAACCACCGGATTCCTCCATCCCGGAAGGAATCTTTTACCATCAGGAATATGGCGGAAATCCTCTCAGCCCTGAGATCAACCAGCCGGACAATGGCCTGGCTCCTGCTCTGCATCGCAGCCATTTCCCTACTTGTCGGCGGCATTGGAATCATGAACATCATGCTCGTGTCCGTGACAGAGCGCACTCGGGAAATCGGCATTCGAAAAGCCATTGGCGCACGCCGGCGCGATATCCTTGCTCAATTTCTTACCGAAGCGCTCCTGATCAGCCTGGCAGGAGGCGGACTGGGCATCCTTCTGGGATATACCATCAGCATAGCAATCTCACGCCTGGCCGACTGGCCCGTGGAAATTACCGTGCAATCTATTGTTCTGGCATGCGGCTTTTCGTGCTTTATCGGGATCGTGTTCGGATTATGGCCCGCGCGCAAAGCCTCCCAATTAAACCCGATCGACGCTCTGAGATATGAGTGAAGATAAAGGTTGATTGTTTCTCACCCCTGCATACTGGCGCTTCACGAACAATGCTTCACTCTTATCCCGGATAATGCAGTTGACATAATGTAGTGTCCGATAAATACCTTGACAATGATTACAGCCATTTTTGCTCTGGGCAAGGCGGCATAAAGAATGCGCATACCTATCGGTATTCGCTTCTTTAGCCAACGCCGGCCAGCACAAAAAGAGCCGTAACCCGTTAAGGCGCGGTATATTTTGCAGTTCCGCTGTGTTGTCGCGAAACAACGATACACAGCATCGCTTTTTTCGCGACGCCTTGCGGACACTACAAAATATGCTGCGTCATTGTTCAAATTATTTATCGGATACTACAATAGACGAATACGGCCAATTATTTAGCAATCAGTAATCAGCAGGAGAAAATATTAAGATATAGAAGTTCAGGCTTATCTATTCCAGGCAATATCGATGAGGCGCCTGAAAGAGTCTCCTGAAAAGATTTTATCCGATTTCTTCAATACGCAGAAAGCTGATAGCTTTTTGCGTTATGCCTGCGTTTTTCCCTGGCCGCAAGGCGGTTCTTCGGGCAGGCGGGCAGGCAAAACCATTTCGCTCCAAAACATTAACCGTTTCCATCTGCGTTCAACTGCACAATCTAGGCTTATTACTCCGATACTCCTATACCCCCACACTCCCATACCTCTTACACTTCCTGTGTCTGAGTTGGTCGAAAAATAAAAATATCATCTTGTCAGAAAGCATGATCAGGGTGTATTCTGTCCCCGCGTAATAATTGAATCAACTGATGATTCATGACATTCGTGTCTAAAGTGAACTAAAGTTTTTTCATAACTTTGAACTTACAACCGTCTTTCATCGAGCATCTGCGCCAAAATGAACGTAGCAAAACAAATCTGTCATAAAAAAAAGTTTGTCCTGAGCTTTACGAGCATGCTGATGTGGCTTTGCCTTTCCAGTTGTGCTCCAGTGCTGAGAAGTTCACCTGGCATCCGTGTAGTCAGTGATATCGTAACAGGAGAGCGGCATGTTAAGATCACCACCTTTAACAAAAACAAAATTGCCGATATTGCCAGAACCGATCCGGAACCCGATGTGCGCGAAGCAGCAGTGAACCGATTGAAGAATCAGAACATTCTGGCTGAAATTGCAGAGACTGATCCTGACTCGAACGTCAGAATTGCCGCCGTGTTAAGGTTGAATGGAAAAGAAGTTTTATGCCAAATCGTCGAAAACAACAATGAATCGCTTGTTCGTCTGACCGCACTGGAACAACTGGTGAAACTGAAAAAAACGGATGAATCCATGCTGAAAAAAACAGCAATGACCAACACCAATCCAACGATTCGCAAAACAGCAGTGGAACAGATAAACGACGAAAACCTGCTCTATCACATCGCCATGAATAATTCCAAACCCTTCGTGCGGATCATTGCTCTTACGAAAATCAAAAATCAGAATTTATTGACCGAAATCGCGAAAACCAATTCGGATGTCGCTGTCAGGAGAACAGCCGTCAGACACATTACCAATCAGGCAGAGCTTGCCAACTTCGCATCCAATGATCCTGACATTGATATCCGCAAGACAACTATTGAACTCATCACATGCCAGGAAACCATCGGTTCCATAGCAACGGGAGATTCAGATCCTGTGATTCGCTATCTTGCTGTCAGAAAACTGAAAAACGATTCCCTGATCCAGGACATTGCGAAAAACGATTCCAATCCCTTTATCCGTCGAATCGCGGTTGAGCAAATGACAAATGAAGTAATGCTGACATATATTGCACAAAACGATACAAACGCAAACATACGCGTTACTGCCGTGGAAAAACTTAAAGGCCCGATTCTCGTGTCTATTCTCGGGAAGGATTCATCAGCCGATGTCCGAACGGTTGCCATTGAAAAAGTTTACGATCAAGACATACTGAAAAAATACGCTCTAACAGATGCAAGCTATGCTGTTCGTATCAAAGCAGTCAACAAAATTAACGATGAATCGTTTCTGGCCGTCGTTGCACGTCAGGATACTAACAGTAGTGTGCGTATCCAAGCTATTGCCGGCCTGACAGATGAATCAGTCCTGATAGAAACAGCCAGAAAAGACGCCGAAAGCAGTGTGCGTGAAAAAGCGGTTGAAAAACTGACCGATCAGTCTGCGCTGGAGAAAATCGCGCTGACCGACTCGCATCGTGTAGTCAGGAAGGCAGCTGTGGAAAGAATCACGGATCAACCGATCCTGGAAAATCTCGCGAGAAGCCCGAATCCCAACATCAGACAGCTGAGTGTAAACAAATTGATAAATCAGCGGGTCTTATATGATATCGCCAAAAACGATCCGGTTTCTGAAGTGCGCTATTGCGCGATGGATCAGATTGAAAATCAATCTATTATCCTTGAAATTGCAACATCAGACGATATAAATATCGCTATTCGGAAAACAGCTGTCCGAAAAATCACAGATGAGAAAACACTTTCGGTCATCGCGAAAAAAAACCCTGACAAGGAAATCAGGGATGAAGCCGATAAACGACTTCGCGCGATTCAAGGTAAACTATGACGGAACAGCCTGGACGGAGAACCACCATGCCACTAAATAAAAAAATTCTAGATTGCGATGAACTTCGCACTGTGCTGCCGTATCGGTATCCTTTTTTAATGGTAGATCGTGCAATGTTGATAAGCGAAGAAAAACGGGCTATTGGTATTAAAAATGTCACAATCAATGAACCATTCTTTCAAGGCCATTTCCCCGGCAATCCTGTCATGCCTGGAATTCTGATTCTTGAAGCCATGGTTCAAACCAGCGGCGTGGTTATTCGTGATGTAACCGGGACTAAGACTGACTTGACGTTCTTGAAATCCATCAGCAAAGCAAAATTCCGCAAACCGGTCATGCCTGGCGACCGACTGATGATTAACACAGCACTTATCCAATTCCAAAACGGAACGGCCAAGTTCAGAGCATCTGCCAACGTACTTGACCAGCAGGTATGCCAGGCAGAGTTTACAATCGACATTCGAGAAAACATACCGGAGACACTGCGGATACCGGAATTTGCTCCGGACATCTGCCTGGAAAACGATCACTTGGAACCAGCTCGACTTTTTGATATTCACAAAGTCATGAACACCATTACCCACCGGTACCCATTCATTCTTGTTGATTCAATCCTTGCCAGAAAGCCTCCACGGATATTCGGTTTGAAAAACGTTACGAACAACGAGCCTTTTTTTAACGGACATTTTCCTGAGCATCCTGTCATGCCGGAAACATTACTCGTGGAAGCCATGGCCCAGGTAGGTGCGGTTCATATTCTCAATCAGCCGGAAAATAATGACAAATTAGGCTATTTTCTGGGGGTTAACTCCGCACGGTTTCTGCATCCTGTTCGTCCGGGTGACCAACTCGTTATCGAGGTGGACATCCTGTCAACACGGCCCCGGTTCGGAAAGGGGCACGGTCGAATCCATGTCGGCAAAACAATTGTTGCTGAATCAACAATAACATTTGTCATTGTTGATAGAAATTCCACTTCATGAAATCAACACCTAAACTATTCGCCACCGCTTTATTCCTGTTGACATGGCCGTGTTTCATAAACTGCGCGGCTCTTGATGTATCTGTTTCTAACGATAAAAACTCCGCAAACCTCCCTGTAGCGGAAAATGTTCTAAAAAAAGTGCGAAATCGAATGCCTGTTGAAACATTATTGATCAATGGCCGCTTACTTTGTGGAAAACGACTGGGCACCCTGGAAAAGTTATATTATGTAGATACATTTCTGGAGCTTGGCAAAGACCCTTTGTCTGCCCAATATACTATAATGGATGTGTTCGGCACGCCGGTTGAGCAGTTAACCATAACTCGGAAACTGGACGGAAAACCAACGTTTTACTATAAAAAAGGAGATCCGCTCAAACCCGCTCGTGCTCCAGATATTCATTCCTTCATTAAGAACACTGATATCACATGGAATGACTTGAGCCTGTCCTTTCTCTGGGATCAGAACGGAATAACTACAGGCCGTGAAAATCGTCTTGGCAGGGATTGTATTATCATTGAATTTACTACTCCGGCAGACCAAATCAATAATACGGAATCAGCTCGTTCCAAGACCACTGTCGGGCTGAAAAAACAAAGCAACAACCCATCCACAACTCGGCTATGGATTGATGAACGACTTTCATTGCTGATTCAAATGGAAGAATACGACGCATTAGGCAATCGTCTGCGGCGATTATCCGTCAAAAAAATCAAAAAGATTTCAGATATGTGGATGATAAAGGATATGGCAATCCGCCGCTACCCATCGAAACACAAAACTATTCTGCGAGTTGACAATATCTCCCGGGAACGGGAGTCAGACTCTATTGTAGTGTCCGGTAAATAAGTATTCAACCTTTCATAAGATAGCGTAGATAATTAACATCATCCGCCACCAGCTTGTTAGTAGCTTCACAATCTTTTTCTATCCTGTAGAAATAACATCTATACTCGGCATGAATGCTTATTGGATCAGTATACCCCACTTTCTCTAATTCATTCAGCACCCTGCGGACATCAAGCATACCATCTCGCAAAGGGACCCAGATGGATTCGTAAGTTAACTGGCTATTCTCAGGATCAATGAAATATTCTTTTCGCGGACTCTTAAAGTTTACACTGTGCAAATACGGGCCCAACAATCCCAGTGCAATACGGATGGGTTCCCCTGAAAGCGTTAAGTGCCCGGGGTCGTACTGCACGCCAAGCCACTCAGGATTACAGTCCTGAAGCATGAGAAGACAGGAGCTGATGTTGACATCCAGTGTATTTCCACTGTGATTTTGAATAGCACCGCGCACCTGGTGTTTTTCCAATAGTTTCTGTAATGCAGGCAAATTGCGACGAGCGGTTTCCAGTACAGAGCGAGGATCCTCACCTGAAGCAACGGAGTAACCGTCGATACGTATCTTCTTTATGCCCGCCTCGTGAATGGCCTCAAGCAGTTTTTCAGCTTCCGTGTCTGCTTCTTTCAGGGAAGTTACTAATCGTTCCAGACGTAACCCATGATCTTCAAAGACCTTCATGGCTTCAGGCAGCTTCTTAGGACCGTTTGCGTGAGTTATAGGGGCACTGGGCCGGCATGGCAAATCAACACCGTCAAAACCCAGGTTCTTAAGATTGCGAGCCAAATCAGGCAGCGGCAAATCCTGACACCATTTACAGAAAGAAATAAGCTTATACATCGACTACTCTCCTTTCATATTGAATTAGTCCCGGCTTTCGCCGGACAACTCTGTTTCCTATGGCAAAGCGCATAAAATGGATCATACGCTCGCTCATCCATCCGATACTGCGGGGTAAACCAACGCGTGGATGAATGACAAAACCAAATACGCCGTGATCGCAAAAATCCTGTATCTGTCGGGCGAGTTCTGGTTCCGATAAATCGTCATTCCAAAACTAAAACGGCGCCTGTGAGAACTCGCGAGACGGATTAGCCCAGTTTTCTAAAAACAATCTACCTTTTTCATCAAATTGCATAAAAATATTATTCCTGAATCCGTGACGGGGTTGCCCGTCACGGATTCATGTTTCACATATAATAACCACCATTAATATTGATTGTCTGACCGGTGATATATGCCGCATCATCAGAAGCAAGGAAAATTACCAGACTGCCAATCTCTTCCGGCCTGCCCCATCTGCCCACTGGTATCTGTTTAAGGATCGACTCTTTATGCTTATCCGATATACTCTTAAGCATATCGGTATCGATAAAACCCGGCGCAACAGCATTGACAGTTATATTCTTGTTCGCCACTTCACGCGCTATCGATTTAGTAAACCCTATGATACCTGCCTTAGAAGCTGCATAATTAGACACACCAAAACCACCGATTTGGCCCACCACTGATGAGATATTTATAATCCGGCCGCTGCCTGCTTCGGTCATAAAGTTAAGCACTGCTTTTGTACAGTTGAATACACCATTTAAATTAACCGAGATAACATTATCCCATGTCTCTTTATCTAAATTCTTCAGTGTCGCATCCTTATTGATTCCGGCGTTGTTTACCAGAATGTCTATTTTACCAAGCTTATCTACAACATCCTTAACCATTTTGTTCACCTGGTTAATGTCAGTTATATTTGCCTGGACTACTACAGCATCGGTTTTTAGTTTTTTTATTTCTTCAACTACTTCATCGGCATCAGACCGATTTACTCCCTCGTTATCTTCGAGATAATTAATCGCAACTTTAGCTCCTTCGCCGGCTAATTCAACAGCAACAGCCTTACCTATCCCCCTTGAACTGCCGGTTACCAAGGCAACCTTATCTTTAAGTCGCATAGATTCCTCCTGAATTATAAGTTAGTTATCTTTCAACGTTACTACTCAGACACAAAGTGACTAAAATGAGCTAAAATGCCTACCTGAGCAGTTATCTTTCAATAATCATCGCCAAGCCGTTGCCGCCACCCATACATAAGGTAGCTAACCCATATTTTGATTCCCGCTCTTTCATAGCGTAAAGCAATGTAATAAGTATCCTGGCGCCGGAGGCGCCTAGGGGATGGCCCAATGCTATAGCACCGCCTCTAACATTAACTTTTTCTGGAATGAATTTCAGTTCCTTTATAACAGCTAAACTTTGTACCGCGAATGCTTCATTCAGCTCGATCACATCAATCATATCCAAGCTCAAATTAGTTTTAGCAAGCACCTTCTTTACTGCCGGCACCGGAGTCATCATCACCATCTCCGGAACTAACCCGCTGGTAGCATAGCCTTTTATGGTTGCTAATGGCGCAATACCTAATTTTTCAGCTTTTTCTTTCGATGTAACCACCAACGCTGCCGCAGCATCATTAACGCTTGACGCATTTCCCGCAGTGACAGTGCCGTCTTTTTTGAATACCGGCGCAAGTTTAGCTAATTTTTCTAAGGAGGTATCACTTATTGGCTTTTCATCTTTTTCAAAAAGATAATCCTTATCTTTTTTAGGATGAGTGATTGTTAAAGGTACTATTTCTTCTTTGAATTTACCGGCCGCTGTTGACTCTACCGCCTTCTTGTTGCTTTCCAAAGCATACTTATCCTGTTCTTCTCGGCTGATACCATATTTTTCGGCGATATGTTCAGCAGTAATAGCCATATGGTAGTCATTATACACATCCCACAAGCCATCGCGTATCATAGCATCTATCAGTTTTCCATTACCTAATTTATATCCGGCTCGTGCCTTGTCTAACAGGTATGGAGCACGGGTCATATTTTCCATGCCGCCGGCAACAATTATTTCAGCATCACCCGCCTTGATAGCTTGCGCTGCTAATATCACCGCTTTAAGCCCGGAACCACAAACCTTGTTTACGGTTAAAGCGCCTGCCGCTGGCGGCACCCCTGCATAAATAGCTGATTGCCGAGCTGGATTCTGACCTAACCCTGCTTGTATCACATTACCCATTATTACTTCGTCTACATCTTCGGGTTTTATATCAGCCCGGGCGACGGCCTCTTTAATAACTGCTGCACCCAATTTCGGGGCCGATATGTTGCTTAGCGTACCGTTGAATTTACCAATCGCCGTCCTTGCCGCGCTTATAATTACTGCTTCAGTCAACTTAATTTTCCTCCTGTAATTTCAAGCCCATAGGGCTGTCTTCGAAGATTCGATTGTCCATCTGCTTCAACGTCTCGGATATTATAGGCTTAAATTGCATTTGGCCTAATATATCTTTTTCAAGATTGACTCCCGGTGCTATCTCGGTTAACACCAACCCTTCTTTTCTTAATTCAAATACAGCTCGTTC
>CAZBGF010000005.1:0-15687 GCA_964491255.1 uncultured Verrucomicrobiota bacterium | reverse complement strand
GAACAATTGTCTTTTTACTTTGTGCCTATGTGCCTTTGGAACTTTGTGCCTACCTTATAGTCACCTCGAAACAAAGAAATACAAGAGTTTTGAACAAAAGATCGCAAAGATATTTAAGATTTTTGACAAAATGAACTCAGGCTTCGCCCAGGCTACGCCGGGCACGGCAGAATAAACAGAATTTAGAAAGAATGCTCTGACGGCTTATTTGAGTTTATTTTGTCTATTTTGTTAATCCTGTCAGAAATTCTTCTCCTGAAATTTAAGGAGCTAATGTCTGATGTCTATGTGTCTATGGGTTACTGTCTGAATCAGAGTTGCCATTTTATTTACTGCATGGAATTCAGTGTGAATTTTGGAAAAATACAATATCATGTGGTTGTGATGAAAAGCAACCACGATATGCAGTTTTTTTTAACACGAATTGTGCAGTTGGCCCCGAACGTTCGGTCAGGGGCGTTATGTTTCTTTGTTAACCGATTTTCGGACGCCCTGATTTCCTGTCGTGGCGGTGATGCCTGCGGCGAGCGGCAAATTCAGGCGCTTCCCGAATACATTCAGCCAGAATTTTCATGGCTTTCAGAAACTGCTTCTGATTTTCCTTTTTATGAGCTGAAGAAACACCTTCCTCTGATTTGCCGACAGAGGACCATCCTGGTGTTTTAAGATCATCCGGTGCAATGGCCAATTTATTCCAGTTATTGAACAGCCGGCCCCACACACTGTTGAGCGCTTTCTTCATCAGGTTTTTGTGTGTGGGATACCAGAAAAAATCATGGTACAGAATACTGGCTATATACGACCAGGGGGCCAACACTGTTTTAAGAGACCATTCCAGCGGTTTTTTCAAAGGGCCCCAGTATATTAAGTGCTGCATTCGGCTGGCGAATGTCATTTTTTTAAATGGTCCGATGAAATGCCAGTTTTCCCTGGCAGCGTCCTGGTCGCCGACAATATGAATCTCTCTTGTATCACCGCACCCCAGGCCGAGTTCATGGGCCAGCCGGATATATTTGATGTCCCTGAGCGGATCAAATCCCATTAGCCGGGCCGCGACAGCGTCAATAGCTACCTGATCGGCAGATGCCAGGATAACATTTTTGGTGTAAGGAATCATACAGCGAGGTCCCGGGCCATCGCCGGCAAAAGTGCCGTCCATAACAGCGAACAGGCCGGAGTGTATTTTTTGTTGAATCATCAGGAGATCCACCAGAGTTTCATGAATGACAGGGTGTGTCCAATGCCGCTTTTCATTAAGAAGTCCACCAAACGCGTTTTTCATGGAACCGGTGGTTGTAGTGAACACATGAGTTTTGACAGTGGGTAGGTGGATGATATTTTCGCCGATAAATGATTTTGGAATCATGAAGCCGTCAGGATACACGCTGTTCAGGCATAAGAATTTGTCGGCCAGGGTTCCAACCGCATCCCGAATATGAATCCATTCCACATCCGGTTCATATAAATGCACGTTTTTAAGGTTATGAGATTTGATAACATTAATATGTTTATTTTCCCGTTCACCCAGCCTGGCATCAATCACAACGGTCCGGTTATGACATCCATGGATGCGCGCAGGGTCATATCCATCTTTTTTGAGGGCACGTATAACGCCGTCAAGCTGCCATGGCGTGGTTGAGCATCCGGGATAAAAGAAATGCCAGCTGATATTGATTTTAAGCGCGGTTTCCCTGTTTTTCGGCAGGACATCCTGATATCCGGCAAGGTTCATCAGCTTATGATAATCATGCAGAATGGTGGCCGGTGAAGTCCGTAGAATAGCAACAGTAGGTTTTTGGTGATTTTTATTCATTTTATTAATTATTCATTTTGTTAATTCCCTGGCCGCGGAGTGGCGGATCGGGTAGGCATCACTCACTAACCACGCATTCGGCGTGGCAAGCCGTGAATTTATCCCGCCAAAAGCGGGACCGTGAAACTGAGTAATCACAACGCATGATTAAACACTATCATTTCGCCAGCCATTTTTCAACAGTTTTCAGGCTTTTTACATAAATCCCGCCGTCAGATTCGTAAATCCATTCTTCTGATTGGTTGCGTCGTGGTAATATGACTTGATCAATACCCGCTTGTTTAGCGTTTTTCAAATCTTCCTCCGGGTGGTCCCCTATCATGAGGGTTGTGTCTGGTTTTGAATTGGTGCGTTGAAGAAGAGCAAGAAAGAAATCAGGAGAACATTTTCCGCCTGCGATTATTTCTTCGCCTCCAAAGCATCCATCCAGATAGGCGGAGCCATTTCTATCAGCCAGTCCGCAGATTGCCAGTTTAGACAATATAAGTAATCTATGATTTGTTGTCGCGGGATAGACGCGGATATCCGTGATCGTTTTGAGAAATTTCAATAACGATATGGCGTCGGGATAGATGAATAGCGATGATTTTGCGCGGCGAATCAGTTCATCCCATAATTCATCTTTCGTTATCCCGAGTTGGTCGAGAATCCCGAAAGGCCGGTACTGCCCTGTCATATGTTTGACTGACGCTTCGGCCTTTGCAACGCGTTGCTCGGCATCATTAACCTTGATATGATTGTTTTTAGCAGTAAGAGTCACCAGTGGGTGGGGGTGTTTATCAAGACCCAGGTCGTTTTCAATCAGTTTCTTTTCACGTTTGGGATCAGCAATGGTTCTGTCGACGTCAATCAAAACGGTTTTCACATTTAATTTTGGTGATTGGCAATTCATTCTGTCAATTCCCGCGTAACCTTTAACCAACGACTGATTTTGGGCTCTGAATCTTCGGGATAGACAACTTCTGCCATTTTTTTCGTATTACCTGTTTCCGAATGATAGACAATAGCGATCTTCATGATGATTTTATCCTTTCTTATTGAAATTATATGCCATGGCATTTTTAAATTGGATGTTCATGAATTATAATAGTGCTTTTTTTATATACTTCTGCGTAAAGTGTCCAGATAAATTCTCAACAATTCTAACTGCAGTATTCAAAAGGTCCTTTAACAGGCAGGAATGCCTGTTTTTCTTAGGAGATTGCCCCGAATGTTCGGGGCGACAATTAGATGGCGTTTGCGTCATAATGAGAATTGTTCTATCAGCCGGGCTTGACGTGTTTATTGATATGCTTCAGAATGAATGGTGTTGAAATCGTGTTGCCGGTGTTGGATAATAATAAACCTTGCTGTGCACAGACTGAAAAAGTTCGTTGCTCAAAAACGCCGAAAATCTCTTAACTGATAACTGACGGATTTTGAGCTTTTATTTTAATCGTTAGGTGGTTATGATGATTTCTTAAATATACGCCATTAAAAAACTAAGCACTGATTAGAGGAGTATATCCATGCGTTGTCCAAAATGCGGGCATGTTCGAGATAAGGTGATTGACAGCCGAACAGTACGTGACGGTGATGTCATTCGCCGCCGCCGCTTATGCACCCATTGCGGCCAGCGGTTTACGACATACGAGGAAATTATAAGGGTCAATTTGCGCGTGATTAAACGTGACGGCCGGTATGAAGATGTGGATCGCAATAAGCTGTTGAAGGGCATTCATCAAGCCTGCCAGAAACGGCCTGTCAGCGCCGAGCAGATTGAAAACATGGTGGATTCCATTCTAAGTGAAATCGATGGCGAGTTTGAACGGGAAGTCACCAGTTCAGTTGTTGGCATAAAGGTTATGGAACGCTTGGAAAAAATGGATGAAGTCGCTTATGTCCGGTTTGCATCCGTGTATCGTCGATTCAAGGATGTGAATCAGTTTTTAACGGAAGTAAAAGGACTTATTGGAAAAATATGATCTGGAACAAGCAGTCGCGATATGAAGATGAAACATTTGTGTCATATGTTTCAGAGGAAATTAATTCGGTTTGTTCAGAAGCGTCTCATGTTATGAGCAAAGACTGTCGTCGGGAAATTGCTCGTACAATTTCAGATTTTCTCAGGATGGAGCATCCTGTTCCAAATATCGCAACGGAGTATATCATATTGCTGGTTGCGCGGGCGCTGTGGGCCGTTGGCGATGAACAGGCGGCCCGCCGGTTAATTGCGAGTAAAAGTTCTGAACTGGATTTTTCAATGTTGTATACGGATGTTGTCTTTACATCGGATATCTCGCTTTCTTTATGGCGTATGATTTTGAGTTCACGAACGGTGCGTCCATTTCCATTAACTGGCACGAAAAACGGGGGGATATGGGTGATTGATATGCAGTGTGCTGTGACTCGCGCGGAAGACAGATTGGAATTGACCCTGTTTCGTGTAGTGAACGTTGTTCTTGAAGAAATTGCAGCGTTATGGGACCATGCCCGGGGTAATGGAATTCTGGGGCTTCGGCGTGTGAATGACATGGCATCGGCAATGTTGAAGTGTCCAAGAAAGTCTGGCAAAACAAAGGCAATGTCTGCTGAAATTCAAAAGCATTGTGTGGACAAACTCCAGTCTTTAGGAAAAGAAAGAGGCTGGAAAAAAATTCCGTATGTCATAAGTTTTGATTTGTGATAACCGTGAGTTTTGCATCGCAACCAATTGGGTTACACATAACACACGACGAAAATCGCATTTTATGTTTGTATTATTCATTCAAATCGATCGTCTTGCTTTTGTTCGTGCAAGATTCAGGTGATAACCGTGAATTTAAATCAGCCAACCATGAGAAAGAAAATACAGGTTCGTGAATCAGTTTCTTCATCGTTTGATCCTGTGGAATCGGTCATTGAGGCGATTGGCAGGGGAGAATTAGTGATTGTTGTTGATGATGAAGCTCGGGAAAACGAGGGGGATTTGGTCCTTGCCGCTGAAAAAGTAACTGAGAAAGCTATTGCGTTCATGGCTCGTTTTGGGCGTGGCCTGATTTGTGTGCCTATGATTCGTGAGCGTCTTGCTCAATTGAATATTTTAAAAATGGCCTCGCATCATAATGTGGATGTTTTTCGCACGGCGTTTATGGAATCAGTTGATGCGCGGCGGAATGTGACCACAGGAATCAGCGCGCATGATCGGGCGGAAACGATTAAGACACTTATCGCTGATGACACAGCTCCTGAAGATCTGGTGAGCCCCGGCCATGTTTTTCCTTTGCAAGCACAGCTTGGCGGTGTGTTGCGGCGCGCTGGACATACTGAGTCGTCCATGGATTTGGCTGTCATGGCAGGATTGAAACCGGCAGCGGTTATTTGTGAGATTTTGCTTGATGATGGCCGTATGGCAAGATTGCCGGATTTACGAATTTTTGCAAAAAAACACCGATTAAAAATTATATCGGTAGCCAATTTAATTGCATTCCGCCGCCGGCGTGAGAAACTGGTGTCGTTTGTGCGTGGTGTGACGTTGCCAACTGAATTTGGGGTGTTTCAACTGAAATTGTATCGATCCATTCCTGATGATGAACATCATGTAGCTCTGGTCATGGGTGAGCCTGAAAAAAAAGAGAGCGCTCTGGTCCGTGTGCACAGTGAATGCCTGACAGGTGATGTTTTTGGATCACTGCGTTGCGATTGCGGCGCTCAATTAAAAATGGCAATGAAGATGGTTGGTGATGAAAAGGTCGGCGTCGTGTTGTATATGCGTCAGGAAGGCCGCGGAATTGGGTTTGAAAAAAAAATTCACGCCTATGAATTGCAGGAAGAAGGACTGGATACCGTGGAAGCAAATGAGCATTTGGGGTTTCCCGCTGATTTACGGGATTATGGCATTGGCGCTCAGATGCTCAGTGACCTGGGCTTGAAAAAAATCCGTTTAATTACCAATAATCCAAAAAAAGTAATCGGGTTGGAAAGCTATGGCATTGAGATTGTCGAAATAATTCCTGCGATTCTCGGCTCCAATCAGTACAATCAGCATTATTTAAATACTAAGAAAGAAAAAATGGGTCATTGGTTATAACAAAAAAATATAACAGAAAATTAAACAAGGAGAATCTTACGTGAAAGTGAAAGAAATATCTGGAAAGTTATTGGCTGAAGGCATGACGTTTGGCGTTGTTATCAGCCGGTTTAATGATTTATTCACGCAGCAGCTCCTGCGCGGCGCGTTGGATTGTTTTGAACGGCATGGCGCCGGGGAGGAGTCGGTGACCGTGGTCTGGGTGCCCGGGTCATTTGAAATTCCTTCAGCGGTTCAGAAGCTGGCTCAAACCGGTCAATTTAATGCGCTCGTTGCACTCGGCGTGGTTATTCAGGGCGCAACTTCACATGCAGGACTCATCAACGGGCAGGCTGGCCGCGCATTGTCGCAGATAAGCCTGAAAGAAAATATTCCCGTGATTGACGGAATTGTTCCGGCAGACAATCTGGATCAGGCAATGGAGCGTTCAGGCACAAAAGCCGGGAATCGTGGATGGAATGCGGCTTTATCTGCCATTGAAATGTCGTCACTTTTCAAAACACTTACTTGATGATGTTTATGACGCGACGAACTGCCAGAGAATGGGCAATGCAATTTCTGTTTCAAATGGATTTTAATCCTGACGATACAGAACACGCACTAACTCTTTTCTGGAAGGACCGGGTAAGCGATGGAAAAATTAAACAATTTACAGAAGATTTGATTCATGGCGTATTGGCAAATCTTGAGACAATTGATTCGTTGATTCAACGTTATGCGGATCATTGGGATATCACCCGTATGGGCGCCGTGGATCGGAACATTATTCGCCTGGCATTGTATGAAATGTTGTTTCGTCTGGATATTCCTCCCATTGTCTCAATCAACGAGGCAGTTGATATTGCTAAGCAGTTCAGCAGTCGTGAATCCGGAAAATTTGTAAACGGCATTCTGGATCGTGCTAAAAAAGATTTGAGCAGACCTGATCGTAAACCGGATCCGAGTTCAGAAACTATAGGGCAGTGAGCAGGGCTGTGAATTCAATCATTAACCAATTCGTGTCTCGCGAAGCGTATCTTGTGTCTCGTAAAACGCTTCACGCTCTTCAACCATAAACCATTAACCATTCTACAGACCTATGGGTATTCATGAAGATTGGATGATAAAAGCCATGTCTCTGGCCCGGGAAGGAGAGGGTATGACCCGTCCTAATCCACCCGTAGGCGCGCTTGTCGTAAACAACGGAAAGCTCGTGGGTAAGGGGTATCATCAACGGGCAGGCGGACCGCACGCTGAGGTGATAGCGCTCAAAGATGCAGGCGGGGCGGCGGATGGAGGCACACTTTATGTTACGTTGGAACCATGCTCTACCTTTGGCAAAACCCCGCCGTGTACTCAAGTTATTATTCGGCATGGCATTCAAAGGGTAGTGGTTGCAACGCGGGACCCGAATCCTATGCACCGCGGCAGGGGTTTATCAATTCTTCGAAAATCTGGTGTTAATGTAATTGAAGGAGTTTGTTCTGATCAGGCTCAACGGTTGATTCGTCCGTTTTCTAAATGGGTGATCACGGGATGCCCGTATCTGACTTTAAAACTTGGCATGTCGCTGGATGGCAAAATCGCTGATTTACATGGCTGTTCACGTTGGATTACCGGTTCTGATTCAAGACGGATGGTTCAGAGTCTGCGGCGGGCAGCTGACGCAATACTTGTAGGCGCCGACACGGTGTGTATGGATGATCCTTCGCTTTTGCCAAAACCGTCTGGCCGTAGAAAGCCTTTCCGTATTGTCGTTGATGCGCGTGGCAGGGTTCCGGTGTCGGCTCAAGTTTTGACAGATCATGCCAGGCATCAGACGATCATGGTGACCACAAAATTATGTTCCATTCGGCGGCGGCGGTCGTGGCTGGCGCAGGGTGCTCAGGTTTGGATTGTGCGCGGCACCAGTAAAGGTGTATCATTAACTGATTTATCACGGAAGCTTGGCAAGCATGATATTCTTCATGTATTATGTGAAGGTGGAAGTCAGGTCGCTTCAGAACTGATTCGCGCAAAACTGGTTGATGAATATCGTTTTTTTATTGCGCCTCGTATTATGGGAGGAAAGAAAGCTGTGAGCGCGGTGGGTGGATCCGGATGGCGTCTGGAATCATCACCAATGCTTGTTTTTACTGAATGCTGTTATCTCGGGAATGATATCATGATCAGAGCGGAACCGATTAAGCGGAAGACGAAGGACGGATGACTGAAGACAGATGACGGAGTGCTGACAACTTATAACTTGTAACTTACAACATGTTTACCGGACTCATACAGCAGGTTGGGAAATTGGCGAGGATCGAAACAGTTGGTAACGGTACACGAATGTTCATTACAGGTGCCGGCTGGCATCCGATGTTGTCAGAGGGAGAAAGCATTGCGGTTAACGGTGTTTGTTTGACTGCGGTTCATGTTCAGGAAAATCGGTTTGCTTGTGATGTGCTTCAGGAAACACTTAAGAAAACTACGCTTGGTCATAAACAGCAAGGTTGTTTACTGAATCTTGAACGAGCTCTTCGCCTCGGCGACCCGATGGGTGGTCATATGGTCACTGGTCATGTTGATGGAACAGGTGTGATTGTTTTTCGAAAATCGGTTGGGCGTGATTGGGTGTTTTCTGTTGCATGTGATCATGATTTGATGAAAGGTGTTATTCTAAAGGGTTCCATTGCGTGCGACGGTGTCAGCCTGACTATAGTTGAATTGGATGCGCGTTCCTTTACGGTTCATGTTATTCCATACACTTTGACCCATACTTCTCTGTGTGAATTAAAAAAAGGGGGTTCAGTCAATATCGAAACAGATATCATTGGAAAATATGTTTACAAGTACGTTGGAGCAGGAACAATACGTTCGAAAACAACCATGGATCACCTGCATCAGGCTGGTTTTTGATAACTATCCTGAAAATATGGTTTTGACTTTACCACAGGATTAGGTAAGATTTATTTAGTCTGAATTATTCGCCACAAAGACACTAAGGTACGAAGGAAACTGATATTTGCATGCTTGTAGAAAAGGATTCCGAGAAAGCAATGCTTGGGAATTATATTGATTTTCTTCTCCTCAATTTGTTTGTTGATTAATTTTTTGTGTCTTGGTGCTTTCGTAGCAGATGAAATAGATCAAGTTAGATAGGAGAAAAATAATATGACACAACATTCAAGTCTTAAATCAGCCAGTAAGATCAGAACCAAACGAAATGTTCTGAAGCGGTTTGAACGGATTGATATATTGCGTTCGAATGGTGAATGGAAAGAGGGAGACCGTGCCCTTGGACTCCCAAAAACAAAACTCGAAGAATAAAATTCGCCTGCATAAGTATCTGGCCCTTTGTGGATTCGGTTCCAGACGCGCTTGCGAACGGATGGTGGATGCCGAACGTGTGTCTGTTGATAAACATACAGTTCGTCGGCAGGGTGTTTGTATTGATCCTTTATCCAATGTCGTTCTAGTTGACGGAAAGCGTGTTGTTCCTGAGGAGAAGGTCACCATTTTGTTGAATAAACCGCGCGACTTCCTGTGTACATCTGTGGATCCGCAGGGACGGCGAACATTTATGTCATTGTTGCCGAAATTGTCCGTTCGTGTGTATACAGTAGGACGCCTGGACAGAAACAGCGAAGGATTGTTGATTGTCACAAACGATGGAGATTTGGCTAATGTTTTGACGCATCCGCGGCATCAGGTGCAGAAAGAGTACCATGCGTGGATTAGCAAACGATTGACTGATCAGCAGGAACAAAAAATTAAACGCGGTATTCTATCCAGAAACGAAACACTCCGGCTAGATGATCTCACATTGCTTTTGTCTCAGCCTGAAAATTATGTGTACCGGATTCGGTTAATGGAAGGAAAGAACCGTCATATTAGAAGAGTGTTTGAAGCCATAGGAGTTGATATTGTCAGACTGAAGCGAGTCGTTGTTGGGCCTCTTAAGCTGGGACATCTCCGATCGGGGGGGTGGCGATACCTCGAAGATCACGAAATTGAAATGTTGAAGAATTGTGTTGTGGGCAAGCCGGCAGACAATTAAAAAAAGGAGAGTTCAATGAAACAAATATTTTTATTAATAATGGCAGTAGGACTCTTTTCTATGAATGTTTTCTCGGAAGATCAGGAACCTGTTTGGGTTATGAAGGTTAAAGTGCTTAAGAATAACGTTAATATGAGAGCCAAGCCCGATAAAACTTCTGAGGTGGTTGGTCAAATCTCGGAGAATGATGAATTGGTAGTCAAGAGTATGGGTGTGGAATGGGTGGAAATTGTTCCTCCTCCTTTAGTTGATTTCTGGATGCTTGCTGATTATATCCATGAAGGTGTTGTGAAAGGTGAAAAGGTTAATGTGCGGACCGGGCCTGGAATTAATTTCAGTATCGCGGGACAATTGAGCCGAGGAACGGCTGTCACTGTTCGGGGGTCTCATGCACAATGGGTCAGCATTGCTCCGCCGGAAATCTGCTCACTTTGGATCAATAAGGCTTTGGTAGAAGTTGTTGCTGACGAGACTCTTGTGTCAATGTATACAGGTGAACAGGGAAAAGATGAACAACTTACAACAGATAAGTCCATGAAAATAAAGCCGTTAATTCAGGTTGAATCTGCCAGTGTTTCCGTGGTTTTGACAAGCGAGTCAGATATGGCGGAGCGAACAGATGATACAACTTTATCTATCAAACCGCCGCCGGATTTGGACCTGATCCCATCGCCCGGCCAGGGTCAATGGAAGCAGTTTGAAGGTGTATTGCGTCCGAGGACACAGTTTTTCAGGGTGCCCAGTAAATATCGTCTTGTAGTTTATGATCAGGATAAGAATGCCATTACCATATGCTATGTCAAGGGGAATAATGCCCAGTTGAAAGCTTTATTAAACCGCAGTATGGTGATCAGCGGCCGTGAATACTGGGTTTGCAGAGCGCGATATCCAGTGCTCGTTCCAGAACGGATCGTTTTGAAGGGGAAATGACATTTGTTTTCAGCCATAAGGAGCAGTTTAACTGCTTCGCAGTTAAACTGTGATTATTATAATATCTTGCCACTCAACAATTTGAAGCGACGACCAGAAGGTGCGCCCGCTACACCCATTGGGTGAAGAATTGAATACCCAATATCCAACCAGTTTACGCTAAGGCTACGACCCGGCAGGCAAGGAATGTCCAAATTCCGAGTGAAGACTTCTCTGGATCGGTTGAATATTGGGAGTTCCTTGTTGGACATTGGACATTCATCTGCTCTTTTTAGGTTCAGTTAAGGCTTATGTGCGCTCTGCCGAAAGTCCTATCCAAATATCTTTTCGAGTAAGCTCTGTATAGAATGTCTCGCAATCACAAGAACATATTACGGGCTCTTTAACATATCTTTAGCCTGGCTTATATCGTGCGCAACCGGCGTAAGAAAATCAAGACCAGCGGCTTTCAGAGCTTTTTCAGCCAGCGGCTGCATATTCAGCAGGATAATTTTTTTCCCTTCAGCTCTCAAGTCCTTAGCAGCCTTAAGGAACATACGGATTCCCATGGATGATAAGAATGTCAGTCCGGAAAGATCCACCAAAACCGATTTTTTGTGGGCTACAGTATGCGCATAGAACTCTGTTTCGAAATCTTTAACAGTTGCTGTATCCAACCGGCCCTCCAAAACTATATGAATTAATTTATCATCCTGTTCTATAACGTGTATTTTCATATTTGCTCCTTTATTTTCATTCATTAGACTCCTGCAAAATTTTACTATTTCGCAGAAGTCTATTTATTCATGACTTTTCGGTAATTTTCTGCTCAAGTTCTTCATAGCGTTTCAGCATGTCCGTATAGATTGCGTGACTTGTATTGTCCGTGTCGACATTTTTCACAAATGGTTCTACAGGGCAAACCACTTCGCTGAATGGCACAAACCGCTGAGCGCGTTTGCAGTGCCATCCGTGCAAAGCTCGGTAAGCCGCGCCCCATGATGCTGAATTGGGTTGACTGGAAGTATTGACAGGGATTCCAAAAACATTGGCCATGATCCGGGTCAGGCTTTTGTTGACGGAAGCGCCGCCGGTTGCCAGAAGCGTTTTTGGGATAAGTCCTATATTTCGCGCGTGCAGGCGCATGGATAGAAATTGTCCCTCAATTATAGCACGAATATTTTCTTCCGGAGTGAATTGAGCGTTGGGTGAATTATCCGCGTCGAATTGGTGAATGCCTGGCAAGAGAACATGCGGTGTGATTTCCGGCTCCTTGAAATAGAAGCCGATATGGCCTTTGTTTCCGGGCGGTGTTCTCGCCAAAGCATCTTCAAAAGCCTGCCATGAATGTCCCGCGAACTCATCGCGAACAGATTCCCTGGTAAGTGATCCGTTTTTATAGCACACGAGCGCCATATAACCTTCCGGGTTAATGGGATTTCCGAAAATATGCCCTTCGGTTGCCGATGGCTTTGGATCGGATAATGCCCCGAATACCGTGTCGCTTGTGCCGAGACTGACGGCAATATCCCCTGCCTGATCAAGCTGCATGGCAGCAAGACTATTCGGATTATCACCGGAGAATGCAATTACAATGCAGTTAGGCGCAAAACCATAACGACCAGTATAATATGCGCTGATCATGCCAATAGTCGAGTGGGACGGCACAATCTGACCTAATCGGATTTTGAGGTCTGGTGCTGTGCATTCCATAGCATCATCAGACCATTGCCTGGAATGGATATCCATTAAGTTCATACCAGCGCCGTCGCCCGGCTCGATCGGAGCATGTTTTCCAATTAGAAGAGAGGCCATGAAGGAACTGACAAGAACGATTCGCTCAGTCGCGTTATAAGCATCAGGCTGTTCCTGGAATATTTTCGCGATTTGATTGGCTGTGAATCGTTCATAGGAGCGTGAGCCTGTGAGAGTTGCCATGGCCTGGGGTCCGCCAAGGGCCGTGTCGCGTTCTTTACATTGCCGCGTTGTGCTGGAATCCATCCATATCGGCGATTCCTCAATCGTGAAAATATCTTTCGCCTGATCTTTTAGCGACATATCGGGATTCAGTGTTTTTAGTGTTTGATCCGCCCCGGAACGTAGATACACACTGCCATGCTGTTGCCCGGAACCGGACACCGCTGTAATATGATCAATCGGAACTTTCTGTTTTTTGAGTCGATCGAGAAGCATATCCAGCGCGGCTGTCCACATCATTGGTGGAGAAGTGACAGTCAAGCCGTCAGGATGATGATGCGCGCCGCCCTGTGTGTTGAATTCAGGCAGGTCAGAGTCAAATTGAACAGATGTTTCGGACAGGCACTGACAGGCGGCATTGATCAGTGTAGCTTTAAGGCCCTGGGTGCTTAAATCAAGGCCGAGAAAAAGGTCTTCATCTCTGGATTCAGTTTTCATTGTTCCTTTTTAATATCTTGTGATTGTTCACTGTTTAGAGCTTACTCGAAAAGGTATGGAACACAAAACTCTAAGCCTGCCCGCCTGCCCGAGACGACTCGGGTCGGCCAGGGATAACGCCGATAGCGCGGATAGGAATGAATGTAGTGAGTTAAAATGCCTAAAGTGATAAGTGCCTGAAGTTTCCCTGGCCGCATGGCGGGCCCACGGGCAGGCGCTTACAACTTTCAACTTATTTAAATCCGCGACCATCCGCGTAATTCGTGGTTAAAATGTTTTGCGGATAACATCTGCTTACTGTTTGCGACTTGTTAGACAGCTACCATTTTTTTTGTAGCATTGCTACACTTAAATTGCTATATTTCCAAATAATTGTTGTAACTGTTCAGGTAGGCATAAAGCGCCCAAGGCCACGCTAAAGCGTAGCCTTGGGCGCTGAATAGTAATAAATGGAGATTAATATGATGACTGGAAAAAATATTCGTTTGGAGAGAATAATCAACAGGCAGACAGGTAAAACAGTAATTGTTCCCATGGATCATGGTGTGACTGTTGGCCCGATCCCGGGTTTGATTGATATGAAGACAGCGGTTGATAATGTGGTTGATGGTGGCGCTAATGCAATTGTCGTTCACAAGGGAGTTGTGAAAGTCGGCCATCGCCAGTCAGGTAAAGATGTGGGGCTTATTATTCATATGTCTGCCAGCACCGTGCTGTCTCCGGACCCCTCGAGAAAAGTTCTTGTCTGCACGGTCGAAGAGGCTGTGAAGATAGGAGCTGACGGTGTTTCGATTCATGTTAATCTTGGAGCGCCCACTGACGATGTAATGTTGAGTCACTTGGGTGATGTTGCCAGGAAATGTATGGAATGGGGCATGCCGTTGCTGGCAATGCTTTATACACGAGGTGAAAAAATTGAGAATGAATTCGATGTCAAGTTTGTCAAGCACGCCGCTCGTGTGGGGGCGGAGCTTGGCGCTGATATTGTCAAAGTCAATTACACTGGAAGTCCCGAGACTTTTGAGCAGGTAACATCCGGTTGTCCGGTGCCGGTGGTGATCGCAGGTGGAGAAAAGCTCAATTCTGATAAGGATATTTTGAATATGGTGGAAGACGCTATAAAAGCGGGGTGTGCCGGCGTGTCCATTGGCCGCAACGCATTTCAACATACGAATCCGGCTCTAATGGTATCGGCGATTCGCAGTGTTGTGCATGAAGGGGTATCTGCCGCGGAAGCCGCTGAAATGCTTAAGGAGAA
Organism: uncultured Verrucomicrobiota bacterium; assembly: GCA_964491255.1. GTDB lineage: Bacteria > Verrucomicrobiota > Kiritimatiellia > JAAZAB01 > JAAZAB01 > CAZBGF01. The sequence goes on along the minus strand of CAZBGF010000005.1, from coordinate 1,226 downwards.
CAAATGAAACAGGTATGGGTTCATATCAGTCCGTGGGATAAGGAACTGGCAATCGCTTCTATCGAAAGCGGAGCTGACGCTGTAGTTGTGGATAAAGGTGTATCCGGAAAAGTGAAAGAATTGGGTCGGATGAATACAGTGGCTGAGGATGGTGATCTGATTCTTGGCAAGGATGTGCTTCCTGTTGATATTCGATCCAAGGACGATGAAAAAAAAGCAGCAGCGCTGGATCGGAATGCTGTTTTATTGCTTCGCATGAAAGATTGGACTGTGATTCCAATTGAAAACCTGCTGGCCCAACGCGAACGCTTGATGACTGAGGTCAAGAGCGTGGATGAGGCCAGGACGATGCTAGGGACGCTTGAAAAAGGCGTTGATGGTGTGGTTGTCACGTGCCGTGATCCGGCTGAAGTTCGAAAAATTGTTGATTTGGTTCATGGTCTTTTGCCTTGTATTGAACTGCTGACTGCTGAGATTACCCGTGTTGAGCCAAGTGGAATGGGTGATCGTGTTTGTATTGATACCTGTTCGAATATGACCATAGGGCAGGGGATGCTGGTGGGTAATACCAGCAGCGCCTTTTTTCTGGTTCATTCGGAAAGTCTTGAAAATCCTTATGTGGCTTCCCGTCCTTTTCGCGTGAACGCGAGTGCTGTTCATGCTTATGCACTTAAAACGGACAATAAAACCGCCTATTTATCAGATCTTCGTGTAGGGGATGAAGTCATGATTGTTGACGCTCACGGGAACACGCAGACGGCGCATATCGGGCGCTGTAAAGTTGAATCCAGGCCAATGATTCTCGTTTTCGCCGAAGTTAATGGACGTGAAATATCCATCTATCTACAGAATGCTGAGACAATTAACCTTGTACGTTCAGACGGTCAGCCGGTTTCTGTTTCCAAACTGAAAACAGGTGATCAGGTTCTGGTTCATCTTGAAACCGGTGGCCGGCATTTCGGCATGAAAATTGATGAAACTCTGGTTGAACGATAGTAACTAAGGTAGGCGGCCCTGAAAAACCCTGATTTTCACACCTGCGCTCCCGCGCTCAAGTGCCCAAGAGCGCGAAGAAGAGAGGGCAACAGCTTTTTGGACGCCCCGTACGTTGTATAGGTTCACAATTTCGGTAACAGATTTGCAAAGTTTTGCCCTTATTAAAAGTAAAACTTTGCAATTTTACACCTCTATATTTTCCTGTATCGTATTATTATCTCCCATCCTTT
>CAZBGF010000004.1:12980-16800 GCA_964491255.1 uncultured Verrucomicrobiota bacterium | reverse complement strand
CAGGCACAAAGCAGAAAGAAATCCAGCGAGTGCGGGACAGGCAGAATTTTCTTTGATTTTTTTCCATATTATTTTGTCCATTTTGTTAATTTTGTCAGAAACTCTTAGTTTTTTCAGGATTTCGTCTTTCAGAGGCTTTTCGTATAAGCTCTAGATAGGCTGTAGGCATTTAGACTGTAGGTCGGAGTCCGGCAGTTGCCGGACAAAGGACCACTTGCCCCGCAACGGGGCGAAGTGGCAGCCTAAACAACCTGAGTAAGTAACAATGATTGATAGTTATCCGATATGCCAGGGATTAAAGCTTGGTCTGATCTATTCATCTGCCACTAAAGCACTAAGACACAAAAAATTAAGGACAAATAGATTAGTACAAAGCAATGAAATTACGCCCATGCATTCGGATTCAAACACGTTCTTCCACATCTCTCCTGTTTTCAACTCTTTTCGTGCCTTGGTGTCTTTGAAACGAATAATTCAGGTTAGTCTGCTCGTTTTTTTGATTATTATGTCAGGTTGTTCACGCAGGATGGAACCAGCGACAGACTTTACGGGAGAGCGAGTGGTTTCGTTGGCGCCTAATCTCACGGAGATTATTTGCGCAATTGGCGCTGAAAGCCGGCTTGTCGGTAGGACCAGCGCCTGTGATTATCCTCGGAGTATTGTAAACTCTGTGCCCGTGGTCGGCGGATTCGGAAAACCTTCCCTTGATCGACTGATCAGAGTTAAACCTACCATTGTCATTGATACAGACCTGGAAGATGAAAATATCGGAAAGGTGCTTGAACAGTTTGGGCTGAAGCGTAAACGTGTCAAGTGCTCAAACCTGAGCGATATTCCCCAGGCAATTCTGACTATCGGGAATCTTTTGCATTATGAAGAGTCTGCCCGGGTGCTGTCAAATGCCATCAGCAATCGAATCAAAGAGCTTCAAAGAGATGCGAGGAATCGGAACGCATCCTCTAATGACGTTCCTTCAATTTATATGGAAATTTGGGGCGATCCCTTGATGACCGTGGGACGGCAATCATTTGTTTCAGAACTCATTGCGCTTGCAGGCGGCCGTAACATTGGTGATGAGGTGGGGAAAGATTATTTTCCGGTATCGTCGGAATGGGTTATTTCGCGTGATCCGCATGTGATTTTGTGCTTATACATGACAAGCGATAAGACAATCAGAGACCGCGTGGCTGATCGGATCGGCTGGTCAAAGATCAAAGCAGTTCAAAACTATCGCGTTTATGGCGGACTGGATAATAATCTGATATTACGTCCGGGCCCGCGTGTGCTGGAAGGCATTGAACTGTTGCGCCAGTGTATTACGGGAAATCCCTAGCCCGCACATTGCACGAACAAAATCGAAAATATTTTATTAATGATTGATGTCACGAATGTTACAACTAAGAATTGGAGTAGAGTTTATACTACACTTTGTATAATATCATTTTTTCGGAAATTTCGATTTTGTTCGCCTTTCAGGGCAGCCGAGTTTATGCTTTAATATCAGTATTAAGTAGAAAATTTTTACATATATGTTCTTGTATTAAACAAGAATAATCTTGCCGGTTAATACTTTGTTATGCCTCTAGAAGATTCTTCTTGCTCTTTTGGGACGTCTCTATTAGTATGACCTACAATATAGGTGATATAACCTAGACAATAGGTGATATCACCTTAGAAAGAGGTTGATGCCATGTTAGAAGCTATTCTAGGATCACTCAGTATCGAAAGGGTTCTTCTCTTTATTCTTAGTCGAAATGAGGGGTACGCAACGGAGATTGCTCGATTTTACGAAACTAATCTTGCTCCAATTCAGAAGCAACTGGATAAACTAGAAGCGGGTGGTGTGCTGGCAAGCCGGAAAGCCGGACGAACACGTTTATATTCGTTCAATCCACGTTGCCCATTCTTGAACGAACTCAAGGCCCTTCTTGAAAAAGTCATGACGTTCTGTCCTGATGACTTGAGGGAACGACTCGTCATAAACAGACGAAGGCCACGACGCCGAGGTAAGCCTTTGTGAAAACTATCGGCACAATGAGCAGAGCAGACCTTGGTGCATTCGTTCAGGAGCATCTTCGCAGCAAAGGAATCGATATGGTTCTCAGTGGCGGAGCGTGCGTGTCCGTTTACAGTCAAGGGAAGTACCTCTCCATGGATCTTGACATGATACACACCAGTCTCATGTCTCCTAAGCGCAATATGATTCGAGAGGCGATGAGCCAACTTGGTTTCACCGAGGACGGGCGTTACTTCAAACACCCCGATACAGACCTATTCGTTGAATTCCCCGCGGGACCACCTGCCGTGGGAGAAGAACCCGTGAAAGAGATTCATGAACGGCATCAGGCAACCGGCATTCTCAAGATTATATCACCCACTGACTGCGTTAAAGACAGATTGACAGGATTCTACTATGACAATGACCATCAATGCCTCGATCAGGCAATTTTGGTTTCCCACGAGAACCAAGTCGATCTGAGAGAAATAGAACGATGGTCAAAAGGAGAAGGTAAACTCGAACTGTTCAGGCAAATCCGAGAAAAACTGGAGAAAAAGGCATAACCAAAAAATAGAGTGTATTCGCACGTACCGCGCAAAACACTCATTTTATCCGTTGGCTGAAGAGACAGCTAGGTGAAATCGGCGATAAAGCAATCTTTGAGATCATTAATAGTGATCTCAAATTAAATGGAGTGAGAAGATGTCAAAGAAGGTAATCACAGATCTCCAACCATTGGACCAAGAAGGAGGGCCACGCGTTTTTGAATTACGTGGTCATTTCGTGATGCTTGCTGCCAATGTCGCCGAGGTCTTCAATGTTGAGACTAGAGAGATCGTCCAAAACATCAAACGAAACAATGAAGGATCTCGTCCTATTTTTCCTGAGCGTTACACTTTCCAAGTCAATAAGCAGGAATCAGCTCATTTGAGATCACTGGAAGTGATTTCAAAGCTTGGACGTGGTGGAACTCGAGCTCGGCCGTGATTTGTGTCGAGCGCAGAGGAGATGTCTCACTCTCAGCGAGAAAGGTAATGCTTATGATCAACCCAACAGCTTACATTGCCCAGGGCGCGGTCGTGGTCGGAGATGTTAGCCTGGGAAAAGAAACCAGCATCTGGTATAACTCGGTTCTTCGGGGCGATATTGCCCCTGTTCGCATCGGAGACCAGACGAACATTCAGGATCTTTCGATGGTGCATGTCGATGAAAGGTTGCCATGCAGTATAGGTAACAGGGTTAGCGTGGGACATCGTGCGATTCTTCATGGCTGCACCGTAGAGGACGAATGTCTCATTGGGATGGGCGCCGTATTATTAAACGGTGTACATCTTGGGGCTGGATCATTGGTTGGTGCAGGTGCAGTGATACTGCAGAACACAAAGATACCTCCCGGTTCTTTGGTGCTGGGTTTTCCTGCCCAGATTACCCGCTCAGTGGACGATGCACTGAGGAGTCAGATCGAATCGACGTGGAAGCACTATGTGAAAGAAGCACACAATCACCGATCTGGCAAAGTATTCCAATACCCGGCAGATGCCGGACGAAGACTGAGTGATGACCCCGACGAAGGTGCCTTTGTACCTGAGTAGTACCAATGATGAAAAAAAACAAATTTGTCTGGCTGTTACTCATTTTGACACCATTCTGGCTGTGTTTATGTGTAGTGGCCGGTCTATGCGGAATGGGAATTTTCAACTGGCATACCGATACGGGGCGTATGATTCTTTTGGTGAGTACGAACAGGGTGATAACCGGTTTTATCGTGGGTGCCGGGCTATCCTGTTCCGGGGTGGTCCTACAGGCATTACTGCGCAATCC
>CAZBGF010000004.1:0-12970 GCA_964491255.1 uncultured Verrucomicrobiota bacterium | reverse complement strand
CGCTGGCTGATCCTTATGTTCTTGGGGTCAGCAGTGGCTCTGCTCTGGGCGCTGCATTGGCAATATTCTCAGGATTAAGCTCCTGGTGCGTTATGGGCCTTCCTTTGAGCGCGTTTACAGCAGGCATAATCACATTGACACTGGTTTATTATATTGCGCGGCAGGAAGGAAATTGCTTCTCGGCTTATGGGCTTTTACTCAGTGGGGTGATTGTGAGTTCGATATGTGCGAGCCTGTTAATGCTGATTATTTCGCTTGTTCCGATTGAAGGACTTCACAGCATTACATGGTGGATGCTTGGCAATCTACAGATCATGTCGCTTCCACTGCTGATCGTCAGTTCGGTATTGATCATGATCGGGATTACAGGGGTCTGGCTGATCGCGCGTCAGCTTAATGCATTTACATTGGGCCGGGAGATGGCTCATCATCTTGGAGTGCGCACAGGAATAATGATAACGGCCGGCCTCGGGTTGGCTACGTTGATGACAGCTGCAGCAGTAGGAATAGCCGGGCTTATCGGGTTTGTCGGCTTGATTGTTCCACATATGATGCGGCATCTGATTGGACCTGATCATCGGCGCTTAGTGCCTGCATCGGCCCTGGCCGGCGGTCTTTTTCTGACGCTTTGCGATACTGTAGGACGACTTCTGTTTGCCCCTGTTCAAATTCCGGTTGGCGTGATCACGGCACTGATTGGCGGCCCTTTCTTTCTGATTCTGCTCAGGAAACGTCGGAAATACGGGTGGCTCGAGTGAAAAAAGCTTTTGAATTTATTCATGTCTCGGCAGGATATCCCCATATAGAGGTGCTCAAAGATCTGACAATTTCCGTTGAGGAAGGTGAGGTCGTGGGTCTGCTCGGTCCGAATGGAGTCGGGAAATCCACTCTGCTCCGGGTTCTGACAGGACTGCATCCGCCCAATTCCGGAACCGTACGGCTCTTTGGACAAGATATCCGAACGCTCCCATCAACAAAACGGGCTCAGTTGATTGCCGTGGTTCCGCAGGAGCTCAAAACACCAATGGCCTATACTGTTGAAGAGCTGGTCATGATGGGCCGTACAATCCAGTTAAATCCCTGGCAGACGCCATCTGACCATGACTTTCACAAGGTAGAGCGCGCCATGGTTTATACGGACGTCAGTCATTTAAAAGACCGTTCGCTGGATACACTCAGCGGAGGTGAAAAACAGCGCGCGGTTGTTGCTATGGCACTGGCCCAGGAGCCCCGCGTTATCGCGATGGACGAGCCGACTACACACCTTGATATGAACCATGCGCTTGAAATCATGCAGATCGTGGAGCGCTTGAACCTTGAACAGCACGTAACAGTGCTGATGACAAGTCATGACCTTAACCTGGCGTCCGAGTTCTGTCACCGGTTAATGGTGCTGGATCATGGCCGACTGGCAGCTGATGGCCCGCCATCAGAAGTGCTTCGGGAAAAGGTTTTGCGGGATGTCTACCATTGCGATGTGCGTATCCAGCAGGATACACATACCGGTTCTGTGCTCGTGATGCCGGCTCGTCGGATGACACCAACTCGTACCGGGGAGAGTCTTCGTGTGCATGTTATTGCCGGTGGCGGAAGCTGCACTGAACTGTTTCGCCGCTTATGTCTGTGTGGTTATCATGTCACCTGTGGTGTTCTTAATCAGGGTGATACGGATGACCGGTCAGCAGACGCTCTTGGTATTGAACGGGTATTGGAAAAACCCTTTTCGCCGATAGGACGAGAGTCCTTTGAACGAGCGACCAAAATGGCTGAAGACGCCCGTGTAGTCATTCTGGGTGAGGTTCCTTTCGGACCGGGCAATGTGATCAATATTGAGATAGCCGAACAGGCGTTAAAACGAGGAGCAACTGTTCTCATTAACAACCGGAATTTGGAACAACGGGATTATAGCCAAAGCCGGATTGCTCTTTCAAAAATTGAGCAGTTGATTCAATCTGGCGCCGTATTATGGCAACAGGTGGGGCAGGTTGTGAAAATATTATCCTGATTATTTTTTAAGCCACGGATTCACACGGATGCCTGCCCGTGGGACCGCCCTGCGGCCAGGGAAACACGGATTTTTAACTACGAAATCCGCGGTTAAAAGACTTTTCGGGTTGGGACATATATACCTGAATAGTAACATTTTAAGTGATATTATAACGATTTTCTGGCGATACTGACTCGGTCGTTATATTCCCCGGTGCGCGTATCGATTTTGACGATATCACCCTTATTGAGAAAAAGAGGAACGCGAATTTCATATCCACCTTCGATTTTCGCGGGTTTCATCACATTGGTTGCGGTGTTTCCGCGGGCGCCGGGTTCTGTTTGAATCACTTCTTTTTCTATGAAAGTTGGAAGTTCGACTCCGACTGGGTGACCATTATGAATCAATATTTTTACCTCAACATCTTCGACCAGAAAAAACCTGGAAATTCCCAAGACATCGGCGTTGACACTGAATTCTTCATAATTATTATCAAGAAATATGTAACGGCTTCCATCCTGATATGAATATCTTGTTGTCATTTCTTCGAGTCGGGCCTCGTTGAATTTATCATTTGAGCGAAAACTTTTTGTCAGCGTGGTGCCGTTGATCAAATTTTTTAATTTACAGTTAAAGATAGAATGTCCTTTGCCCGGTTTGAGAAAATGAAATTCGGTGATAATATACGGAGCACCATCAATCTCAATTCGAAGGCCTTTTCTTAAATCAGATGCTGAATACATATCTGTTTCCTTTGTTGAGAAGTACAGGGTCTGTTGCCCAAATCTTCTTTTATTATTCTAAGAATCGCTTTGTAAAATAAGAGAATAGATTATTGCATACGTTACGTAAAAGGATATAATATCGATATTCCTGATTATTTCAAGGATCTATGTCGATCCCTATGCAGAGATATAGTCAGCATTGGTCTGCTCAAGTAAGCACAAAGGCACAGAGTACCAAAGGCACAAAGGAAGAGGATAAGAAAATAAACTTTTTATTCTTCGTGACCTTTGAGACTTAGTGGCAGAATTAAAGTAAAAAGTTGCCCCGACTTGCGGGGCCTAATTAAATTCTTACAGGAACAAAAAGGAGTGAAGCATGAATGTTAAATTAGTCCATACAGTTCTTCTCGTTTTAGGAATTTTAGGGCTCTTGAAATCTATATGGGGCCTGATAAAGCCATTTTCAATGAAGCGTTTCTGCGAATGGTGGTCCAGGGCAGTTCTGCAGGTCAATACGCTCATGGGTTGTGTATGTATTCTAATCGGGATTTTGCTCTGGGTTGTTATCCTGATTCGTCAACCTTTAGCCAATTTATTGCTGGCAATACTTGGCGTGTTCTTCGCCTGGATAGGAACTGTTTATTTCAGGCCTGCGGATTTTCAGAAACTATTGAGATGGGTGGTCATCAATCGAAGTCTCGTTACCATTCGTTTGCTTTCACTGATCAGCGCTGTTGTATGTATTTTCCTGATCGTGGTTGCGATTAAAGGTTTTTAGATACGAGATTCAGGTAATAAATACCTATAAGTTACATTTTTTGTTACTACTCAGGTCTATGTTCTCAGCCGTCCCTACGGGACTGAATTGACGGTTGTTTCCCTGTTCACGGCGATGCCTGCCCGAGACGACTCGGGTCGGCCAGGGAATCGCCGCGCTATTTTCATGGCGTCCCGGATGGGACGCATTGACATTAGGCCGACGCTTCAGCGTCGGCTAAAGAAAACAGTAATTTTCAGTCCCATCGGGACGGCTGAATAGTCACTGTATTCTTACGACTTTGTGCCTCTGTGCCTTTGGAGCTCTGCGCCTGAGTAGTTACCATTTTTTGACTACTTCATATAAAAATACTCTTTTAAAAATAAAGGCTTTCCCTTTTCAAGTTCAGGTGCAACCGATTCAAAAAAGGGTGCCATGTATTCCTGCCAGCGGCGGCTTACATCGGTAGCAGCTGATTTACGCAACGCTCCTTCAGGATCTTCAGCTTCAAAATAACCCACCAGCAATCCATCTTCACGAAGGAACATGGAATAGTTCCTTATTCCAGCATCCTGCATGACTTTTAACATTTCCGGCCAAACCGGCTCATGATGCTCCTGATAGCTTTTCAGCTTATCTTTTTTTACCCTTAAAAGAAAACACATACGTTTCATTTTTTTCCTCCTCCAATATTTCGTCGTTCTGTCTTAAGGTCGTTTCGCTTAAGACATCCCGACTCTTACCTCCCCAGATTCTGAACACAGCACCGGCCGGCGGGATGCCCGCTTCCAGCGTCACGCCCGACTCCACCTGCGGCCTAGCGCCGCAGACAATGGTATTCGCGCCCAAAGTCAACGGAACAAATGTCCCGCCACCTGTATAATACTTGCTCAGGTTGTCGTCCGTGCGACACGTGCCTGACACGACGTGGAGCAGGTTCGATATTGCGAACACTTTTCCAGCCTCCAGCGTTACCGTATTGGCACTATTTAGAGCTTATACGAAAAGGGTATTTTTAACTTATACAGGCGAAACACACGAAAAAGAGATTGAACTTTCGCGCTTTTCGTAGTTATGTTTTAATAGCTGAGCACGAAATTCTTGATCTTTATCCGCGACCATCCGCGTAATCCGCGGTCAAAATATCTTTTTGGATGGTGTCTACTTACACCATTTCACTTGAGAAGAGCCCCGATTACAACGCCAACCGCAACGAACGCCAGAAAAGCGAGGGATTTGTACGCATCAATAGTCTTTACAATGATATCAACACTGATCATTCGATCCGAGCCAATCGTGTTAAAGACAAGAACGATCACTGTCAGTCCGATAATAATGAGCGCAATGAGCAATCTTTTATTCATGGATGTTCCTCAACTTTCTTTATTTATTATTTTTCCTCTGCCGAGCATACCTGCTGGTAACAGTCATACACTTTCTGATTGAAACACACAAAAACTACTTTTCGCGCGGCCTTGCTGGTTTTAAGAAAGCGCTGTGTTTCCGCAATCGCGATCCGAGCGGCCGGGTCCAGCGGGAACCGATACGCTCCCGTGCTGATGGAGGGGAATGCTATTGTCGTTATCCCCTGTTTCTCGGCAATAGCTAAACATTGTTGATAACAGCGGGTAAGTAATTCCTCTTCGTGATGATTTCCGCCGCGCCATACCGGGCCAACTGTATGAATAACCCACTGGGAAGGAAGCTGATAACCACGGCTCAATTTCGCATCGCCAGTGTCACAACCATTCAACGCCCTGCATTCCTCAAGCAGTTGCGAGCCCGCGGCGCGATGAATGGCACCGTCAACTCCTCCGCCTCCAAGAAGAGAGGTGTTAGCTGCGTTCACTATCGCATCTACTTTCTGTTTCGTAATGTCGCCCAGGATAATTTCAATTCGAGCGTCTATCACATTCCTTCCATTCTCTCCCGTTTTTTTAATCATATCTATTCATCTGCCACTAAGGCCCCACCATGTGGGGCAAGCCATGCGTTTCGCGTGGTAAACACTAAGCTCGCCGCGCCTCTGGCGTGGTTTACCCCGCACAAGGTGCGGGGGCACAAAGTCTAACTAAGCATACTTGAAAGTTTTGACAGCCTGCCCGAGGCGACTCGTGTCGGCCAGGGAATAAACAGAATTTTCTTTGCTTTTCTTCCACATTATTTTGTCCATTTTGTTAATTCTGTCTAAAATTCTTAATTCTTAAAAACTTTGCGGCCTTTGTGGTAAATAATTCAGGTTAATCGTATCTATAAAGCCATTAAAAGTCAAATTTTCGCGTTTTCTCTTAATGTAAAATTCGGGATTATCAGTCTCCAAGCACAGTAACGATTATCTTGCGCGAACGAGATTTTATATCACACTCAAGAAAAAATATCTGCTGCCAGGTTCCCAGCACAAGCTCGCCTTCGGCTATGGGAATTGTCGAGGAAGGGCCCATCAATGTAGCCTGAAGATGAGAGTGCCCATTCCCATCATGCCAGGCCTGCTCATGGCCGTAGCTGCGGCTTGGAGGAATTAAACGATCAAGAATAGCAGGGATATCTTTCTGTAGGCCTGGTTCAAATTCTACTACGCCGATACAACCAGTGCTTCCAACGTTGAAAACATGCACAATGCCGGTCCGTATTCCAGACCTATGCACAATTACCGATACCTTGCGGGTAATGTCGTGTATGTCTCCGTGCCCATTTGTACTGATTTGAATTTCTTCTTGAAGAGTCATGTTTTGTAACCTCTCGGGTTGTCAGGTTCACGGTTAACATTTTTTAATAGTTTTCTTAGCAGATTTATTGATGTATAAGTTTTCTTATATTTTACATTATCCACGAATTTCAATGACCGTCAAGACGACAACTAATGTAGTGAGCTAATGTGCCTGAAATTTCCCTGACCCGGTCCGGCTCAGCCGGAGGCTCCATGGGCAGGCACTTACAATTTTTCACTTATTTAAATCCGCGGTTAAGAAAAAGGACATGTGCAATGAAGTATTCAGAGTCACAAAATCTCGTCGCTATTGACCTGGGCGCGAGTAATGGACGAGTCGTCCTCGGACGACTGTACCGGAAAAAGCTGACCATCGAGGTTGTACACCGTTTCGATCATAACATTCGTTTGATTGGCGGTCACAGGCGATGGGACTGGACCCGTATTCATGAAGAAATATGGTCTGGTCTTGCCAGGGCTGCCGAATGCGTTGGCAATGCACCTATTGCTTCAGTGAGTTGCGATGCATGGGCCCAGGACTTCGGCCTTCTGAACGCACAAGGTGAACTGTTCTATCCACCTGTTTCTTACCGGGACCCGCGCACAAAAGAAATACCGGCAGGATACTTTGATCACATTAGCCCTGCGGAATTAATAGCGCGTGTCGGCGGCTGTATTGCACCTATGACAACGCTCTGCCAACTGTACGTGATGGCGCGAGACGAACCCGATGTGCTTGAGAAAGCGTCAACACTTCTGCATATTGCGGACCTTGTTCATTACGAACTGTGCGGCGTACCTGCAACCGACTGGACGCTGGCAACGGCATCAATGCTGCGCAATCTTAAGACACAGGACTGGGATCGTGAACTTCTGGAACGCATGCGCATTCCCTGCCATATGCTCCCGCGTCTTGTCAACAAACCCATGGTTCTCGGACGCATTTCCAAAGATCGCGCGCCGCATCCCTGTCTTAGCGGGGTTCCTGTGATAGTCGCCGCAAATCACGACACCCCGGCAGCTACCGCCGCAGTGAGCCCCATGGACAAGGAAACAATTTTTCTCAGTGCCGGAACATACGCCATGCTGTGCTGTATCAGTGATGAGCCCAGAGTTCCGCGTGATCCCGCAGGAACAGGATATGCGCTTCTGGGTGTTTCTCAACATCGCTGGGGACTCTTTTCATCTGTTGCGGGTCTCTGGATCATCCAGGAATGCCGCCGTATATGGGGGGAAAATAAAAAAAATATCTCATACGAAGAGCTCGTTCAAGAAGCGAAGCTCGCAGAGATCGACAGTGTAGTGCATTTCTCTGACACGCGGTTCCATGCGCCTGAGAACATGCCGGAAGAAATCCGCAAAGTGTGCGTCGAGACCGGCGTAAGGCCTCCTGAGACACAGGGGGAATTCGCTAAAATCGTTTTTGACAGCATTGCAAAAGATTGCGGCAATGCTGTCTCGGCTTTATCCGAGGAAACCGGACGCCGCTTTCATCGGATGCACATCGTAAGCGGAGGAAGCAGGAACGCTTATCTGTGCCAGCGAATCGCAGACGAAATTCACGTTCCTGTTCTGGCAGGTCCCGCGGAAGCAACTGCTATCGGCAATCTTATTCTTCAGGCACGGCTCATGAACCTGATCCCTTCCGACGAAGCATCTGCACAGGTGTTATCAGCGTCTTTTCCACAAATCCGTTACGAGCCAACTACTCAGGAGTCAGGAGTCAGAGGTCAGGAGTCAGAATGAACTGACCTCGTCCCGCTACTAAATTTGAGGATTTAGTAGCGGGACTACGGCCACGTCGCTATGCAAGTGGCAGGTGGGCAGGCAGAATTTAGAAAGAACGCTCTGACGGTTCATTCTGTCAAAATTCTTAAAATCTTTGCGATATTCTGTTCATATTCTCAAAAAATATAAATTCCTGTATGATTAAAATATGCCGAAATTTGTTTTGCATAATGTAATTTATTCAGCCATAATTTTGCGTCTCTACGAACTGATTGTTAGATTGTTATAAAAAAGGAAACATACGATGGATGCATTATTGAAAACTATTTATGAGATGGATAAAAAACGGATGGAAGAATGTTCCAAACACCTCATGCTCGGTGGAGGCACTCGCGGCGGACCGGTGCTGGAAAAAGGAAAAGGAGTACACGTTTGGGATACGGATGGTAATACCTATATCGATTGCACTTCGCAAAGCTGGGCGCTTTACCTTGGCTATGCGAATGACGAAATCAACACCGTAATCCATGAACACATTGAAAACATGACACATATCCATCAGGGCTTTGATAACCTACCCCGCTTTTATCTGGCAGATAAGCTGGCCAAAATCGCGCCCGGCAATCTGAACCGCGTCTCCTTCACTGTTGGCGGAGGTGCGGCTGTCGAGGCCGCCATGAAAATCTGCAGTAAGAACGTGTCGCCATCAAGGGATTTCGTATGCCTGCAGGACAGCTACCATGGAACGACTCTCGGCTCAATGGGGGCGTCCTGGGTTTCGACCAAGTCCGGCGGCAAATATATTGGCGGCAGCCGGTTCCTCGCGCTTACGCATCCCTTCATCCGCATTCCAAACCCCTATACATACCGGAATCCTTTCGGTGTTGATTCAGAGACATACACTGATATGTGCCTGACAATGGCGCGTCAAACATTTGAACGCGGTATCGCGGGAAAACCCGCGGGAGTCATTGTCGAGCCCATCCAGGCCAGCGCCGGGCAAATCATCCTGCCAAAGCGCTATCTTGTTGAACTCCGCAAACTGTGTGATGAGTTTGAAACACTGCTCGTCTTTGACGAGATTCAGACCTTCGCGCGCATTGGAGAGATGTTCGCGGCTGATTATTTCGGGGTGACTCCTGATATTATCGTGCTCGGCAAGGGATTGGGCGCAGGACTGCCCCTGGCGGCGATTATTATCTCCGACGAAATCGAAGGCTTTGCGCCTGACACAGAAGAACTGCATACATTTGCTAACCCTACGCTTTCCATGGTGACCTCGGCAAAGCTAATTGCCATACTGGAAAGCGGTGTCCTGGAAAACTGCCGGACTATGGGCAAATATCTTGGTAATTCAATCAAAGAAATGATGAAAACATTTCCTGAGATCGGCGAGGTGCGGCAGGCAGGATTGCATATCGGCGTAGAATTTGTAAAAGACCCGGAAAGCAAGGAGCCGCTTGTCAAAGAGACTATTGCTATCCGTGCCGCTGGATTTAAGAACGGCATCATTTTCGGCTTAGGCGGGGTAAGAAAAAATGTGCTTAAGATAAAACCGCCCTTGATCGTCTGTAAAGCTGAATGCGATGAAATCCTGGAGAAGTTTGAAAAATCCGTACGGAATGTATTAACTTGACCGTCTAAGGAATGGCAAAGATTGCAGGCAGGCAAAGGAGAACAGGCAGGCAGGCCTGTTCTCCTGCCCTGATCGGCTAGGAATGACCGATCTCCTTAATGTTGCCACTCTTGGCAGTCTAATTTAATGATAACTTCTGTGTTGTGGAAAAAAAATCATTATGTCTGCAAAGCCAAAACTCGGTCTTATCATGATTGGTGATCCGCGTCTGGGTAATATGCTTGACGGCAATCACATTATCACAGACCCGCCCCGACTACTGCAGGAACTGGGAATTGATGTTATCGGCGGGGAAAAAATGCTTACAACCGAAGACGCTGTGCGGCGTGAGGATACTGTAACGAGGAAAGCAGGAGTCAAATAAACGCAACAATCCAGGACGCGACCAAAGACTACCAGACACGAAGGCAAAGCCTGAACCTTTTTGATGTTAACGCCTGGATAGGCACCCAAGGCAGACCTCACCTGAAAAACATAGAAACCATTGACGAACTTCTGCGTGAAATGGACCGATGTGACATCGCACGCGCTGTAGTCACTCCGATTGCTGCGTTTACCGGCAATACTGTTGAATCACATAAAACACTTGCTCCAATACTAAAGAAAAATAAACGACTCGTTGGCGGGTACACTCTCCTGCCAACTTTCACCCGTGAACAGGGGCCAAATGCGCCTGACGTGATCAACCATGCATTCGCAAATGGCTTTCGACTTTTTCGACTTTTTCCTCTAACCCTGAATTACACGCTTGATGATTGGTGTATTGGCGATCTTCTTCAATATCTGCAGGAAAAACGGCTCCCGGTCTGCATCTGGCATAGCGAAACATCATGGTCCGCGATTAACCGTTTATGTACAGCGTATCCGGAGTTGCCTGTTATCGTCGAAGGATCCGGAAAGAAAATAATTTATTACAATCGTATGTTTTATCCACTTCTTAAATATCACAGCAATCTCTATCTCGAATTACACGGTCTTCTCAATCTTGGCCTTATAGAGGATATTGAAAAATTCGGGTTCGCTAACCGACTTCTGTTCGGCACTGCCATGCCGTTTGCCGATCCACATATTGCTGTCGGTCTTGTGTGCTATGCGAATATACAACAGGCACACGCAGAAGAAATTGCCGGAAAGACTTTACAAAAAATCCTGGACGGAGTGACACAATGAACCAAACACCGATCATAGATGTACATTCGCATCTCGGAGTGTATCCAGCGTTTTACTTTCCTTGCTGGAAATGGACGGATGTTCTTAAACATATGGATATATGTGGTGTCAACATTATTATTCAAGCGCATCAAGCCTTACTATTTTCAGATTGGGAACGGGGAGAAAAAGATTCAAAAGACGCGTATGACGGTTCCAATAAACGCATTCTCTCATATACATATTTTAATCCTAACGCCGTCGACAATGCTGAACGTGTCAGAGAACACCTCGCCCAACCGCATTATGTCGGCATAAAAATACACCCTTCAAATCATGATATTTATGCTGATGACGAGAGTTACCGGGGAGCATGGGAAGCGGCGCGGCAATTTTCCGTCCCGATTCTTACTCATTCTTATGATAAAAGCGCGCCGAGGATAACTCATAAATTCTCCTGGGTTCCGCTTTTTGAAAAATGGGTCAGGGAATTCCCGGACGTGTCACTTATCCTGGGTCATTCAGGAGGACTGCCTCTCGGACATCGTGCCGCAGTGGCGCTCGCAAAACGATACGACAATGTTTACCTGGACATGGCCGGAGACACAATCTCTTATGGATTCATCGAATTCGTTATAAACAATATCGGGTCCGAACGTTTTATGTACGCCAGCGACCTTACCTGGATAGATTCCCGCGCACACCTCGGCCGTATAATTGCCGCAGATATTGATGCTCAAGCAAAGGAGAAAATTCTGGGGGGCAATGCGGCAAAGCTCTTTGGCCTGAACCTGGAACCGTCCCAATAGTCTGCTGCCCAAGTCTAACCTGCATAGTAAATGGTGAATAGAATAATACGCTTCCATACCAAGAAATGTGTGTGACCCCTTGATTTCTCATGCCTTTGCCGATGAGGGCCGCCGCTCGGATGACATAACCAGAAAATAATCACAATGAAACAACTACTAAGAATCATGCCCGGACTGATTTTGATCATCATCGGTTTGTCGGGCCAGTCAGCCCGGGCCACGAGTTATACGAATACCATCGCCGAGATGACTGCTTACATCAACGCCAAGATGAGCAACCAAAACGTGCAGGGAATGTCCATCGCCCTGGTTGACGATCAGACCGTGGTCTGGGCGGCCGGCTTCGGCTACGCCGACCGCGAGAACGGGGTGGCGGCCGATGCCGATACCGTGTATCACATCGCTTCGTGTTCCAAAGCGTTTCTGGGCACCGCCTATATGCAATTGCTGGACCAGGGCAGGGTGGACCTGGAAGCGCCGCTTACCAACTATATGGCCGAATTTTCCATGCTTCCCCGCTTCACGAACTCGACTGTCACTATCCGTTCCCTGCTCAATCACCACAGCGGAATTCCCGGCGATTTCTTCAACGGCACGTGGACGGAACGTCTCAATGCCGGCTATATGGACTGGTTTATCAATTGTTTGCAGAACGACTATCCTTTCGCGCCGGTCAACGAACGTTCAGAATATTGTAATAGCGGTTTTGTTCTGCTCAGCGAGGCTGTCCAGCGCATCACCGGCACTAATTTCACGGCGTTCAATGAAGACATGATCTTCAGCCCTCTGGGCATGACTGCCAGCTCTTTCGAGCCGGATAAGGCTGCCATCTCAAACCGGCTGGCAACGGGTTACAACGCGGCCGGCGAGCGCCAGCCGGTCGAAATCCTGAACGACCTCGGCGCGGGCAGCATGTATTCGTCGGCCAACGATCTGACAAAATATATCCAGATGATTCTAGCAGATGGAGAGTTCAACGGGCAGAGCCTGGTCAGTTCCAATGCCATCGATGTCATGGTAACGCCGCAAATGACCAACCTGCCGCTGAACGTGACGGACACTCCCAAGGGGCTGGGCTGGGATAATGTGGATGACTATCGGTTCCGCTACGCGGGCAAAGTCTTCTGGAAAAACGGGGCGGTACTTTACCATTGCGCATTTCTCGGGATCTCGCGCGATCTTAAACTGGGCGTGGCTGTGATCCAGAACAGCCCCGGCAATCTGTGCGATACCATCGGCATCGAGGCCTTGCGCTGGGCAATCCTGGACAAATATCCGGAAAAGCATTGGCCGACCAACACGTACGAGCCGGCATATTCGCCCGTTACTAACCGGCCCCAGGAAGAACTTGATGCGCTGGCGGGGTTATACGTGGAAAACGAGGGTTACGACAAAGTTATGGCGGAGACCGGTACGCTCACTTATGTCCGGCACGCAGAGTCCAACGCGCCCACTATCTACAGCAACCTGGT
>CAZBGF010000003.1:0-18605 GCA_964491255.1 uncultured Verrucomicrobiota bacterium | reverse complement strand
TGTGTTCTCAACGCGATATGAGGTTTCTCATCATAGATAATGGAGACCATATCTCCATTATTGAGAATTGACAGTCTGGCAGCCTCAACAACTAATTCATTGACATAGCTGTTGGCAGGGGTTGCAATCAGCCGTTTTTCATCCACATTTTTAATAATTTCACAGCGTTTGATCAATGCTTCTTCCTCAGCCATGGATACGATTTCATTTTCTATCCGGGAAATCGTATTGATCGTAGCAGCAACGGAATCGAATCCATAGCCCACAGGCTTATACCCAGTGCCTTCCCATGGAACCAGACGGTAAAAATCCGGATTGATATAATTATGCAAGGACCCGGCACAGCCAATACCCTCAAGATAACTGTATTCAACCCCCCTGAACTGATCATCGTGAGAAATCAAACCACTTTTACCGTTGCCTTCACAGAACATATAGAGACATTGCTCATTGCTTCCAGCCGCAGCATCAGGATATCCCAATCCATCTATTACGGAAAGGATAGCGCCATTTTCATAACGCACCCGGCCATTGGCCCATAAATATCCTTCGTTGCCGTTAGGAAATTTACCTTTCACACCGGAAACAGACACTTCTACAGGTTTCAACCCCGTAATGAAATACACAAGATCAACATAATGACACCCGACATACACGAACGGGTCTGTCTTGTCGGTTGTGAACCAGTTCTGAAAATTTGAAAAGCGGTAAAAATATGGTTCGATCATTTTGGCTTCGCCCATGACAAATGTTCCAAAATGGCCCGACTCATAGTGCCGCCTGGCCAGCAATGATCGACGGTCAAACCTCTTATGATATTCCACTCCCACAAAGAGCCCTTTTTTATAAGCGAGTTTTTCTATTTCGGCCGCCTGCTCATATTTCAGCACCAGCGGCTTTACGCACAGAATATGTTGGTCATGAGATAACGCCTCCATCACCACCGGATAATGAAGTTGATCCGGCATAGCCACGATCACGATCTGGCGAGGCGGCATAGCGGCAATGACTTCCTTATATAATTCCGGAAATTTTTTATTCGGCGACTCCGACAATGCTGGATAAGGGGTAAAACTCTGTCCTGGAAACGCCTGTTGGAATTCCTTTGACTCCATGAGCAATTTCAATGGAGTGGTATTCAGCGCACAGATGTTTATTTTGCCAATAACCCCGATTCTCTGCAAATGGTAAATCGCAGGCAGAATCAAATCATTCGTAATCATACCCCCGCCAATAATAGAAACGTTAATCGGTTTCATTTATCTCTCCTTGTCATTGTTGAAATAACCAACAGAATTAAAATAAGGAACTTAACCACTTTTGACGATTAGTCAATAACAATCACATCTCAGCAATGAAAACGTTAACAGAATCATACGCAGGTTTATTGCCAAGGGTAGGAAAATTGAAAACTTCACTCGTTCATGTGTCAGCACCATCGAAAGCTGGATCAATAGCTATCCTCGCAAGATACTTAACTTCAAATCAGCACAAAAACTCTTCGATTTAGAGATTCAGAAACTGGCGGCGTAATATGAAATCAGACCACTATATACGGCGTTTAACTTTACAACCTACCGCGCAAAAACGGCGGTAATCATTGTCAAGGTATTTACCGGACACTACAATAGGAATGATGAATAACTCTTTTCAGGATGCGCCCGCTGACAGGACTTCTGGAGGAAGATTTTGCTTAGTAAGAATGTTGCCTGACACATTATTAACTGCATCACGAACCACTTTTCTCAGCTCTTCCACATTTCCAGGCCAGGGATAGCGCTCAAACGCTGAAAGCGCATCGGGATTGCAGCCCTGTATATTCTTTCCGCTCTCCGATTCTTTGCGGAGCAATTGATCCACCAGCGGAGCGATATCCTCTTTGCATTCACGCAATGGCTTGAGTTGGATCGGGATGACACTCAACATGCGGTATAATTCTTTCTGGAAAGCGCCGGTCTGTGCCTTTCCAGCCAGGTTCACACTGGTTCCCGCTAAAATACGCACATTTACCGGTATATCCCTGACCCCACCCTCTCCCTCTTGACTCACAGCCTTTACCATCAACACATTATAAAGTTTTTCCTGCGTGCTTATTGGCAATGCATCCACGTTGTCCAGAAAAAGGGTTCCATTATCTGCTGTTTCAATCAATCCATCCTGATCAGCCGAGGATGAGCCCTTTGCACAACCGAATAACTTTAAGTTGATTGCCGACTCATCAGAAATTTCAACGCAATCAAAAAGGATGAACTGCCGGCCTCTGTTCTGACTGGATGCATGAATCGCTCTTGCCACCTGTTCTTTATCCGTGCCTCTCTCGCCTTGAATAAGAACCGCTATCTCGGTAGGACCCACGCGTTTGATCATTTCGCACACTTTGCGCATGGCAGGACTCCTGGCAATAATATCCTCAACTCCATCAACCATTTCAATGAATGGCTGAGTCGCCATGACAGCTCCGGCATGAGCACTGCTTTTGGAATCAATCACATCTTGAACCTTCAGCAAAAACTCATTAACTTTGAATGGTTTTTCAACCACCTCGACAAATTTCAATGATGACAACTTCTCATCATATTCGTCGGATTTACTATCTGTAATGACAATAACAGGAAGATCAGCTCGTTCATCACGAATCTTACGCAACACTTCAATGCCAACGTCCATTTTTCTGCAGATATCGAAAATCATCAGATCAAACTGCTGAGATTTGATAAACTCCAATGCTTTTTCCAGAGCCAGCAACGGGATAATCTTATAACCTTCTGTCCGAAGCAATGTGCTCAGGATATTCAACGTTTTTCTGTCTTCATCAACAAGCAATAATCGTGTCATAGCGTTTCACTCCAAGTCATGTGACTACCTGAACAGTTGCCATCAGTCTAAATTAAAAACCCGAAAGCTACAACTCTTTTCAATCTTTTCTTGTTCGAACATACTCCCCCCCCCACATTTCCGAAGGTGGAGTCTGCCGATAATAAACGATACGCTTAATCAATTTAGCGCTTGGGACATCGTCTGGCACCAGATTCCGGGCTCGTTCCAACTGCTCGGTCGCCGCATCCCATTTCCGCTCCCAATGCAGACGCAAAGCTTCTTCATAGAAAGCAACCATATCCGTCTTAGCCTGCGCGACACTGCCCTTTCGACCGAACAATTCATAAATCTGCACCGACTGTGTCTTGCCAACCACAATAATTTTATCAAGTAATCGCACCTCAATGAAATTCTTCGCAAGATTGTATGTTGTTTTTCCAATAATGATTTTTGAGCCATAGTCCTTATTTACCGGTTCAAACCTGGCCGCCTGATTCACAGCATCACCCATTACAGTAAACTGCTGGCGACGATTTGAACCCATATTCCCTGCTGTAACACGACCTGAATTGAGACCCATACGAACATAAATTTCATATCCAAACTGCTGCCGCAACAAGGGACGCAATACATCCAACGTTTCCTGCTGTTCGATTGCAGCAAGACAGGCCTGGACTGCATGATCATCCGCGGGAAATGGCACACCCCATTCAGCCATAATGGCATCACCTTCATATTTATCCACATATCCTTTGCGATTCATAATAATGGTAGTCATGGGGCTTAAATACCGGTTGAGTAAATCTGTTAACCTTTCCGGTTTAAGGTTCTCCGAAATAGCAGTAAACCCGGCCACATCAGAGAAAAAAATCGTGGTTTCAGCCTTTTGCCCGGAAAGCTGAAGACTTTCAGGATGATCCTCCAAATACCGAAGAACTTCCTGGGAAACCATGGTTCCGAACATGGCGCGCACCTGTCGCTTCTGCCGCTCCTCCTGCCAATACCGGATCATAGTGAGAACTATATAAATCAGCAAAATGGAAATAATCGGCCAAGTTGGAACAAAAACGATATGCCAATACCGCAAAAGCGCCAGGCTCCCGAAAACGGCCAGCAGAATCAGAAGGACCATATACAGAAACGACAACCACGACCTGCCCTTGGCAATCAACAAGGTCAACAGAATTCCAACAGCCAGGATCACGGTCATGTCCACTGCAATCATCCACCTCGGATATATCAGCATATCACCGGCCAGGATATTATCTGCCACAGTCGCATGAATCTCAACACCCGCCAGTTCAGGTGCAAGCGGAGTTGCCCTCAAATCCCGCAAACCGGTTGCCGACGTTCCAATAAACACAATTTTGCCTGAAAGACATTCCTTCCCAATCTCTCCTGAAAGCACTTTTTCGGCGGAATACCACGGCACAGAACGCCAAAATCCTTTTTTCTGTGATGCGGTACGATAGTTCACAAACAACCGTCCTGCCGCATCCGTTGGAATAACTCGCTCGCGAAGTTGAAGAGCCGCTATCCCATTCTGATCATATTTAATTCCAATCTGGCCAATATTCTGATCCGTTCGCACGGCTTCGAGAGCAAGTGAAAAATAGACGCGTTTCGGGCCATATGCCCAAACCAGGGGAGTACTTCTAACTATATTATCGATATCAGGATCAGTGTTAATAAAACCGTTATTACCGGCAGCCTTGCTCAAAATGGGAATAGAGATAGTGATATCATTCGCCTGGCAAAGATATTGGTTATGGCGTCCCGGACCCTTTGTATAAAAACAACCGCGGTAATGCTCATCAACATTCAAATCAACGGACGAAACAGGCTCATCCACAGGCTCCATAAAACATCCGAGAATAGTCTTTCGATCAGCCAGACTTCGAGCAAAGAGTTTGTCAAAATCTGTCAGATATTCAGGCATCCCAACCATATTCATGTTCAAATGAAAGTGGTCATTCAACGCCTTGGCAAGAATTTTCGGAGAGGTTCGATCCTTTTCAGGAAACAGGATGTCAAAGGCAACAACTGATGCGCCGGCAGTAAAAATTTTGTCCGTCAATTCCGCAACCAGATATCTGGGCCATGGCCATTGACCATAACGCTCAAGGCTTGCTTCATCCAGATCAACAATCACCACTCGCTCTGATTTTGCCGGGTCATGAACCTGGCCGAGAAGAAAATCATAGGTTTTGAGAGATATGGCACAGACAATGCGCGGCTCAAACAAATACAGTCCAAGGCAAATCAGAGTCAGCAAAACACCGATGACAATAAGCACCCTAACCCTCATTTCAGGTCAGTTCCGTAAACTCCACTGACCAGTGGGTCTAACGATGTGCCGCTATGCTCAAAATAAAACTGGCCTATCGCACCGCTGACTGGTGTGGCTCCAGACCCGTCGCCAACTAAACTGCCGGTTGCCGCCGCATTGGCTAACGACCCGACATCATACGTCACCCCATCAACAACCAATTGATAAGTACTAAGGGCTCCATTTAAATGGCCGTAACTACTAATATCGCCGCTCATATCGAAATTCAACGAGTCAACACGAGTGCCTAATGTCTTACTTAACGCAAATGTACCGGACCATGTCGGGACTGAACCGCCACCCGGAATAGAAACGGATAATAGACAGTTGCCAGCAAGATATTCGCCATTATATCCATATGAAACAAATGCAGACGCTGTTCCAGGGGATCCTGACGGTGTGCTCAAAGCGTAACTTGTCGGGCCGTTTGCCAGCGCCTGATAGGCTGCCGCGCTCAGAGTTCTGCCAACAGCAAAAACTCCTGAAATATAACCGGAATCCTGTTCAGTTTCCTCAACAATAGACCCGGGCGCTTCCGGACTCCAGTTTTTACGGCTCCATTTACCCCACGTCCAATCCTCGCCACCGCCTTCCGCGGTCAAACTCAATTTTTCCTCCTCTTGACCCCATTGAGCCGCGTACAGGCCATCTTTAACGTAAAAACTATTGTCCGGACTGGTCAAAGCCAGATCTGTTTCTGCAGGTGTTTCCGGATTCTCATAGACATGCCCCTCTATGCTGACATTGTTATGATAAGCGTCCCTGTCGACTGCAATGGTAAACCGGCCTTCATTTGACAATGGAGCGTCATCATTTTCATTAGCTGACCGATAAAGCTTAACGCCAATTTCAGATGAATCATCTCCCAGAAGCTTCAGAAACATGCCAACTCCATACCCGAGATATGACGAATTTCCTGCATCAGGAGTTTCTCGATAGTTCGCATCAAGGAATCCTGCTACGATATTACCTTCCGTTTTCTCGGTCTCTGAACCGTAATCCGCGAACATTTGTCCAACACCCTGCATATCCTGGCCAAAGAAATCCAACTCACTTACATATCCCCACTTGCGCTTGCCGCCAAATGTATCATCTGACATGAAACAGCCTGTCTTCGTATTGATCCATAATGAGCCGGACTGCACGGATTCCGGAGCTGATCCATAGAAATAATCCTGATTACGAAGGAGATATTTCACATCATATTTAATGAGCGAGTCAGACGGCAATGCAACTCCAGACCCGTATTGCGACGAAATATACCCGCCGTACGCAAACTGACAGGCCTTATTCTCAGGATTGACATACCGGAAAAATTGGCCGAGATTATCATACGCCAACATAGGCGTTGCTGCAGATGTTTTTTCACCGGTTTCCGTTTCTAATGCTGTTTCCAAACTTTCAGGTCCAAGCTGAAGCGTATCAGGCGGAAACACGACTTCCGTATAGTTTTCGTATTTGGCCTCACTCCCGAAAGGCACAATCGGTAAGTCGTTTATGGATTGGGTCGCATACCCTGCATAATTCCCATCATGATCATAAATATAACCTGAAGCCGAACCGCTGAACTTATTATCGTTAATCTTACCCGACAAGCTATTGAGCACATACAACTTTAATAAACTGTAATAGCCGGCATCGGTTGAATACTCAGCTCCCATGGCCTTGCCGGAAATGGTTTTCTTGGCACTCGGTGTAGGCGGAGGAGGCGGAGGAGGTGGAGGAGGAGGCGGCGGTTCCGGAGGAGTTGGAGGCGTCGGGTCATCTAAAACAAGATCAATCCTATCGCCGATGCCTGAGATATCCGATATATCCATTTCAAGAGGGTCGCCGCCAAGCGGTGTCGTTTCAAGCTCAGCATCCACCTCGTCAGCAAGACCAGCCTCAGTTCCAAACGCGCCACAATCCGCTTCTGTCTTTTCTTTGCCCGTTCCAGCGCCGGTTTCACCTTCACCTTTTTTTTGTTTCTTCGTTTCAGGAGTGGAATCCATGACAACGGCTTTGAACTCAGCCGCGCGCATCCGGCGTTGAGCCATGCGTCTTCCCTGTACAATTGAAACCACAACCCCCTGTCTCGCGACTTGTATCACCTGGCCCGCAGCCTTATGTTCTCCGTGAATTCCACCTGTTCTGGCAACTTCTATTAACCGGCCTCTCGGCAACCGCATGATATAAATATTTTCTGTCTGCATATCAACTCGGAACCCTAAATCACAACCTCGAATACCAATGGTAGACATGCGTGTCTTTGTTTTGAACCGATCCGGATTCAAATCCGCGACTTTACCGGTAATCACACGAGCCACACCTTTAATGATGTTAAACACACATGTATTGTCCTTCTTGACCTTCGGCGAATAAACATATTCGTCAATGACCAGCTCGCTGTTTTCACCTTCGGAAAGAATGGAATCATCATTGAACATAACCTGTAGTTTGGCGCCTTTGCGCGTGATAAGCCGGTCGTTCATAAACACAGGTGATTTCAATTCCATGACCCGCTCTTTTCCATTGGCGTCAATCGCGACAGCATCTCCCTGAATGGAAATAATAGTTCCAATCGGTTCCGCACTGAAAACCGTCAAAGCGCCAAAACTCAAGCAGAGCCCTATAATCATCATGGTCCGAGTATTCATAGTAGCCTCCATTTGTTTTTTGTCCGTTGTCCGTTGATAGTTGTCCGTTGCTGTTTCATTCTTCAACAACTGACCACCGACAACGAACCACGGACGCTTATTTTAAAACGTGATGAACGTACTGAGCGTCACGACATTTCGCGTATAATCATACAAATCAAAGTTCGAATAGTTATCGGTATATTGATAACTGGCATCCACTCCCCATTGTCTAAGAATCATCTTATTTAGTCCTACCAGCGTCTGCCACTGCATATCACGCCGGTTGCCACTTTCCAGCACCGTCTTGTCCTGATAAAAAGCATTGCGATATCGCAATCGCAGATAAACCATAGACTGCCATGGCAGTCGGTATTCACCAGTTGCATTGATCTCAAAACCTCTATTTTCATACATATCTTCTCTGGCATCTTCGTTAAATCCCTGGACTGCAACAGAAAGACTGTGCCGTTTCAGGCCAATATAACGCTTCATCGTTCCTTCTAAAGCAAGATACGTACTATCACGATCATCCAGGGATGCATAATTACGGCGTTCCGCAATTAACACCGGCATGACATGCAAAGTCCGAGAAAACGCATACAACCCGGACACCCGTCCTCCAAGCACAGTAAGGTATTTCGAATGGCCACGATCAAGATATTGATACTCAAACGGCACCTGCAACAACCACCGCCGACTCGCATACTGCAGGCCGGCATTAGCCCGAAACAAAGTCAATTCCTGAGAATGTATATGATCCAGGATCGTGCCGTAGTAATTGCCATTTCCAAACATAGCTAAACCGCCCCTTTCAGCAAGATCGTAAAAACCCGACATGGAAAGAGCCGATAAAAATCCCCATGCCGGCCGTGAAACCGTATCGGCATCCACCTGCAACATGCCAAGCGGGGTATCAATCAAATCAGAATCCGGCCCGAAATTGATATCGTCATCATAGAAAGCGCCCAAATCCAACCGTCCCCAGAAATCCCACCGTTTGGTCCTGGTTTTAATATGCGCCATAAATTGCTCAACATTCTGTTTCACAAGCTCCGGAGGTTCACGGTCCAGAACAGCCTTGAAATAGTCTTTCGCCAATTCATACTGTTCCATAGCAAAAAGCGTTCTCGCCAACTCCAGACGCGCCCAATCATTTTCCGGGTTCAGCATTAACACGCGTTCGTAAGCCATAGACGCATGCGATAATTTACCAATGGCAAAAGCCGCCTGACCCAAAGCGCTGTTGACTTTTTCGCTCTCAGGATGTTCCTTTAACAAAGCGCTGAAGATGTCATAGGCTTTGCTGTATTCCTTTGCGTCCATGGCCTTCTGGCCCTCCGCAAAACGCTCGTCAAATGATTGTGCCGAACACAACCCGCACATAACTGAAAAGATAACACACACAAGCAATGGTGTTTTAATCGTCACGTCTGTTACTCCTTCTTTATAATCTGAATTAGGCCCCGATGCGGGACAACTTTAACAACGCCCCAACAGAGTGGGGCGACTACATTTTGGGCAATGCATCCTGTAGCCGCGGCACTCTGCTGCCGCGTTTTGAAATTCCTAAGCATTGAATTAGACCCGGCTAACGCCGGACAACTTTATCCGCTTCCATCCGGTAGGGCGAACCCTTCCGCCTTTGCGGCACGGCATAGCGCCGCTTCGGCGTGACGACGGCCGGGGTGAGCCGCTCTTTTCATCAGACGGCTCGGCAGAGACACCTCGCCCTACCTTTTTAAAATTCATAGACATCAACCATTACCCCTGAACAGCCGCCTCTAATCCAAAGGAATCGGTCCATCCCAGCCAAATTGGCCGGTCCAATAGCCCTCCGTGCTCATGAGCAAATACCACATACCCATCGGTCCATAAACCAGGCCGAGATCAGCCTTGCCATCTCCGTCATAATCGCCTGACATTGGTATTGACTCGCTCCATCCAAACTGCACAGATGAATCGCCTTCGGAACTCATCTTGAAATACCAGGTTCCATTCTCAGGTTTATACACAGCCAGATCTGTTGTCCCATCACCATCATAATCATCCGGCACAGCCGTCATCCCGGGCCCACCCAGGGTTCTACTTGAAACCCCGTCTGTACTCATCCGTAGATACCAGATGCCTCCGGCTTCATAATACACAGCGACATCCGAGGTGCCATCACCATCATAATCACCGGGAACGGGGATTGTTTCCGACCATCCGAATTGAACACTGGAGTACTGCCCATCCCATGTGAATATATACCATGTTCCCTGATCAGGATAATATACGGCAAAATCCATCCGGCCGTCACCATCATAATCCGCCGGCACCGGATCAGTCTCATTCCAGCCAAACTGCAGAGTGTAAAACTCCGGAGCCCAGGTCAAGATATACCACGTTCCACTCGCCGGATAATACACAGCCAGATCTGTCAGGCCATCTCCGTCATAGTCCGCTGGAATAGGTGTTGGCCCGTCCCAGCCAAACTGCTGATACCAGTAGCCCTTCGTGCTTCTCAGCACAAACCACATTCCCCGTGGCGGATAATAAAGACACAAATCCGCTTTCCCATCACCATCATAGTCACCGTGGCATTCACGGATAATAGTAAACATATCCGAATCGCCGAATTCATTAACACTGCCGGTTCCTATGACTTGAACATGATAGTTCGTTGCCGGATTAATACCCGAGGGCAACTGTACGGAACTTGACATACTTGCGTCTGAACATGATAACCCAGTTGCTAAATCCCATAAATTCGTTCCACTCGCAAGCCAGATGTTAGCCGTACCCAGCGCTGAACTTCCTGTCCAGCTTATTGTCAGTGTCTTGCCTATCTTGCCAATTGTGGTTGCCGTAGGAGAAGAAATTGATAATACACCCTTTGGATAACTGTTCGGGTCCAACGGGTCGCTGTTGTTGGAGACCTCGTAACCATCATTATATCGGTCTCCGTCCGTATCCGGATTATACGGGTCTGTGCCATACACATTGACCTCATCGGAATCAGTCAACCCGTCGCTATCCGAATCAAGAATCGTGTAAGTCCCGGACAATGTGGCCGTTGTATTTTCCTGAACAATACCCGTAGCTGCTGAAGGAGCTGTATAATACTGAAGAGGACCAAATTCCACGGTATAGCTGCCAACCGGCGCAGATTGATTTACCAAATCACCTGACCCGTTTGTCGCACCCGAATACTCGGCCGGACAGGACGTTATAACCCACGTCCCATTGCTGGGCGTTACATCAATCGTAATCGCACCATACGCCAAAGCCGCATAACCGCTGTCCCAAGCGCTGAAATCGCTAACGCCCAGGCTGTTGGTGCTCTTGATCCAGTAGAAGTAGACTATGCCTGGAGAAACACCGGTGTCATTGAAGTTCGTAATGGCGCTCGTGCCTATCGAGCTTGCGCTTCCTGTGTCATTAGACAGGTTACGCCACACACTGTATCCCGTCGCTCCGACTACCGACCCCCAGACCAGATCCACCTTGGCCGTATATGTCCCGTCACTTGCAATCACTCCGAGCGGCGCTATGGGTGCCGATTGGTTCAGCCACACCGTGTTGGACTCAGAGTGATTTGCGACAAATGCATCCAGAGATCCATTGCCATTTAAATCCCCTAACGCTACACCGATACTGTAAGCCGAGCCCAGGCCGGCAAGGCCGTTCGTGCTGAACACGCCTGTCCCATCATTGGTCCAAACCTGGTTCGGTTGATTGGTATTAGCGACAAATGCATCCAGATACCCATTGCCATTTAAGTCTCCTAACGCTACACCATAACTCGGACCAGAGCCCAGGCCGGCAAGACCGTTCGTACTGAACACGCCTGTCCCGTCATTGGTCCAGACCTGATTCGGTTGATTGGTATTTGCGACAAATGCATCCAGATACCCGTTCCCATTTAAATCACCTAATGCTACCATCCGACTGTCATCCGAGCTCAGGCCGGCAAGGCCGTTCGTACTGAAAATGCCTGTCCCGTCATTGGTCCAGACCTGATTCGGTTGATTGACCCCGTTTACGACAAATGCGTCCAGGTACCCGTTCCCATTTAAATCACCTAACGCTACATCCGCACTATAAGCCAAGCCCAAGCCGGCCAGGCCGTTCGTGCTGAACACGCCTGTCCCGTCATTGGTCCAGACCTGATTCGGTTGATTGACCCCGTTTACGACAAATGCGTCCAGGTACCCGTTCCCATTTAAATCACCTAACGCTACATCCGCACTATAAGCCAAGCCCAAGCCGGCCAGGCCGTTCGTGCTGAACACGCCTGTCCCGTCATTGGTCCAGACCTGATTCGGTTGAACACCAAAATTCGCGACAAATGCATCCAGATGTCCGTTCCCATTTAAATCACCCAATGCTACACCCCAACTGTCAGCCGAGCCCAGGCCAGACAGGCCGCTGGTGGTGAACACTCCGGAACCTCCCTGCACTGCCGCGCGAAATGACCACGTGTAATGATTTAACGTCTCGACTGATATATTTGTAATGCCTTTGGTAAATTCAGCAAATATCCTCTCTCCGGGTCTGAATGTACTGCCCGGAGCCAGATGAACCAGGCAATCGGAATTGCTGAATGTAAGCGCGCCGTAACGAAACCCGCTCTGCCCACTGTACAGATGAAACGTATTGGTCGTAACCGTGTTCGTGTCCACCGCTTCATCGAAAAATCCTTCCACCGCCGCACTGGCAGCAACACCTAGCGCCGCTGCAGAAGGACTTGTATTAGTAACCGTGAATGCAGCCGCCCGACTGACCAGACTCATAACAACCGCACATGCGCACATAACAAAACAAAAGCGCTTTATAATGCGATAAACCGATTGAAAAAGTTTCATGATCGCCCTCCTCATAGCTCCCATCAATGCCGCTTCCTGAATTGACAACCCGCAGTTTTTAAACGAAAATTCTATTCAAATGTACACTTATGACATTTTACTCTCATCCTCATGGAATGCAAGGAAAAGGCACTTGTTTTGTGTTTTAACAGCTGAATACACATTCTTGATCTTTATCCGCGAAAATCCACGGTTAAAAGGCTTTTCGTATGGGGGCTAAAATAAGGGCGTAGACATTCTTAAGGAGATGAAGAGGGGAAATTTGAAAAGATGAAGGCAGGACAGAAGAAATAAAAGACTATTTAGAGCTTATCCGAAAAGCCTTTTAACCGCGGATTACGCGGATTTTCGCTGATAAAGATTAAGAATTCGGAAAATAATTGACAGAAAAATGAAAAATCTTTCTTTATATCCGCGCTCATCAGCGTTATCGGCGGTTAAATTTCTTGTGTCTTTCTGTATGTTTCGCGTGCAATACCCTTTTCGGATTGGGTCTATTTAGAGCCTTCAGCCAGACGTTGAAGACCACCGCGCATAATGGCAATTTTATAACCCTTTTGCCCTAATAAAAATGCTGCACTGGAGCTGAGGCGGCCGGTATCACAACAGCAAATATATTTGGCGTCTTTATCGAGCTCTGGCATACGTTCCCGAAGCTCATGCAACGGCATCGAAATCGCGCCCGATAAACGGGATCGTTGAAAATCTGCAACCGGACGGACATCCAGCCATTTAGCTCCTTCTCGAACCTTATTTTGAGCCTCAATGGGTGACAACCATTCAAGAAGCGGCTCTTTTAAGCGTTCGACAAAATCGCGTTTCGCCAGCCGCAGAAGTGTGCCTTTTGTTTTCATGGTCACCGTTGCATTACGCTTAGCGTTCGAAACCAGCGCTTCTTCACCAAATGTCTGGCCATCGACCAACTCCGCGAGAAAAACAGGTTCAGAGCTCGACTCCACCTGACGTGTGACCACTGCTGTTCCACTCACAATGAGATAATAATAATCGCCATCTTCATCCTGACGTATTACCACCGTACCTGATTTCACTGGTATGGATTCCATTCTCGAAAACAATTCTTTGAGTTCTTCCGGTGGAATGGCCTCGAACAATGGTGGCTGAAACTTATTCATCATGGCAACCGGATCCACTGTCTCGGTTGAACGTTCAACACTGCCAGTAAAACGCCGAAAAAGTTTTGTAAAGAAATTCTCTTTACCTGCTTCTTCCGTAATACATATTGAAGTTTTACAAGCAGAAAGTTGGTCCTGAGTAATTATCTTATCCAGAACATCTGTATCAATCCGAATGATCTCAACAGGGGTGACGGCCTTGGCAGATGCCTGATGCGGCTGTTTGTCATCAATGGGATACTTGGCTTCCACAGATTCGGATGTCAGCGTTCTAACCTCTACTCCTTCAACTGGTTCTTTAGAATCTTTCGCGAAAACAGCATCGCTCACATTAACCGTGCCTGTAATTAAATAAATACTCTTATTATCCTCTTCCCCACTGTTGAAAAGAATGTCACCAGCATTGAGCTCTTCCGGCTTACATATACAAGCCAGCTTCCCAATACTATCAGCGCTCAAACACGCAATCGGCTCCAATTGCCCCAAAATCTCAACGATGTTTTTTGAATGTATCCTTGCCATATCCCACCTGATTCGTATTGCGTGAAGCGTATCTCGTTCGGACAGAAGTGCCTGATTTGAAGAAGTGCCTAAAGTGAACTAAAGTTTCTTCTTATAACTTTCTTCACGCTTCACAATCTTCAACCATCAATCATTAGCATATTACGCATATAAGCAAAAAAAACGCAATATAGCAATATTTTTTTCGAACGGCTTTATTACCGGTTTAATGCTTTTCGCACAATATCTTCCACGGAAATATCATTCAATGGCTTTGGGAGTACAGAAAACACCATTCTTCTGGCATTGCCTGGCTTATATCCCAGAGAAATTAAAGCATGAACAGCATCCTGAACACACTGCTCATGAATCATATCCTTTGAAACGGAAGTACCTGAATTAAAAACAGCATCCTCTGAAAACTGTTCGCGAAGTTCAATTATCATGCGTTCGGCAATTTTTTTGCCAACACCGGATATTGAGCTTAACCTTCCGACTTCTCCCGCAACAACGGATTCTGTAATTTCCCGAACAGACAAACTGCTCAACGCGCTTAATGCCAATTTCGGGCCAATACCGCTCACGCCAAGGAGCTTGACAAAAATAACACGCTCTGCATCAGTTACAAAACCAAACAATATATGCTTGTCTTCCCGAACATGATCAACAGTCAAAAGCCTGCAAACCTGCTGTTCCTTCGGCAACCGCTCATAACTGCTCAACGGAATACACACCTCGTACCCAAGTCCCCCGATATTGATCACCACCCGGGCGGGGGTCTTCTCAACCAGCATGCCTTCAATAAAAGTAATCATATATCTATCCTGATGCGGGCTGTGTTCACCACTTGCTTTGCGACGCGACAACCCAATTATGCTTTTCTGCTCGTAGTGCGGCGAATTCGGTTCGAAAAATGCGGCGGCGATCTCAGGCCGCCTGCAGGTTTCCCGCCTGCGTGGCCGTAGCCACTACGGCGTGGCGAAGGCCCGCGCTTGCGCATACACGAGTATAGCGCTTCACGCGGCGCACCAGCATTCGGCCCAAGCTTATCTATAAATCTTCTTAGTGACTTTGTGGCGAATAATTCAGACTAAATCTCTTTTATGGTCTGCGCCGCCAACCGGGTTGCCCTGTGAGCGTGGCAGATAGCAATAGCGAGGGCATCGGACGCATCTTCATCAGGCACATCATTCAACTTAAGAATGGTTATCACCATCTTTCGGACTTGTTCCTTGCTGGCTGCCCCAAACCCGACCACCGCCTGTTTAACACTTCGTGGAGAATATTCATAAACGGGAATCCCCGCTACAGCGGCTGCCGCTATAACCACCCCACGGGCTTCTCCCAGAATAACAGCAGTTTTAACATTCTTGCAATAAAAAATCCCTTCAACGACCACTGCATCCGGTTTCCCATGATCAATGATTTCAGTTATAGCAGAATACAAACAGTTAAGACACTTCGATAACGAACGACCAACCGGATTTTTAACCCGCTCATACTCAATGGCAGTTAAAGTGGAACCAGACGTCTCAATCAAGGCTACACCGGATGAACGCAAAGACGTATCCACCCCCAGAACCCGCGTGGATATTTTTGATTTCAAGTTACGATTTTCAATTAATGGCAATTCATCAAACAGGCAGGAATGCCTGTCCTCCTTTGCCTGCCGGCTACACTTTGTCAGCCTAGGCAGAAGCCACTTATTCACGAATAACAGAGCCTTCGTGAATAAGTCAGGCTAATATAGTTCTTACATCTTGATTATTCTGTTCATTCTGTCAAAAAATACAAAATCAATAAATCTCAAATCGGAAATCGAAAATTTTTTATGCCTCTTCCAATTCCTTCAAAATCTCATCATCCAAATCCATATTGGAATACACATTCTGAACGTCGTCAAGGTCTTCAAGGGCCTCTATGAATTTAATCAGAGCAGTGGCGACTCTTTTATCCGCTACCGGAACCATATTGTCTGAAACGAGATTGATTTCCGAGCTGACAGATTTAACCCCTGCCTTTTCAAGCGCATCAACCACACTTAAAAAATTTGCGGGCTCCGTCATAATTTCGAACATGCCGTTATCTTCCTGCATATCTTCAGCACCAGCATCAAGCACAATACCCATCAGTTTGTCTTCATCTACTGTTGAGGCATCTACAAAAAACTGACCTTTCCGCTTAAAACTACGCGTGACAGCCCCTTGCACAGCCAGATTGCTTCCGAACTTGGAAAAAACATGACGGATTTCCGATGCAGCCCGATTCTTATTATCTGTTAACGCCAGAACCACCAGCGCAACACCACCAGACGCATATCCTTCATAAACTACTTCTTCAAGATGAATGCCTTCCAACTTACCTGTCCCTTTTTTAACAGCACGCTCAATGTTGTCAGCCGGCATATTAGCACTTTTCGCTTTTACCAACAGTGTGCGCAACATCGGATTCATACCAGGATCACCTCCGCCAGCCCTTGCAGCAACAATTATTTCCCGGCTCAATTTACTGAATATTTTTCCCCGTTTGGCATCCTCAGCGCCTTTTTTATGCTGAATGGTCTTCCATTTACTGTGTCCGCTCATTAAAACCCTCTCATCATTTATTATGTTTAAGAACAGGCCGCATATTTGCGCCCACCAGCTCCTTGCATGATAGTCCGCTATAATCCTGAATCCAACCTCGGTGAAAACCCAATTCATACACGAGTTCACAAACCATTTTATATTCCTGCATATTGATTGGTCTGTTCCATGGGCTGGTGTCAGCCGTCTGATAAATCGGCGTATATTGCGCCATAACACTTAACGTTATATCTGTACCAACAGAATCAGCCAGCCAGAATAAATTATCACAGACTTCATCTGCATGGCCAGGAAGAATCAGCAGTCGGCAAATTACGCCTGAAACTGCAATACCGTTATCATCCAATTTTAGAGAGCCAACCTGTGTCCACATTTCCATAATTGCAGCACGGGCATAATCAACATAGTCAGCAGCATTAGACCCCTCTTCAGCAGATTGGCTCTTCGCGTACCGAAGATCCACTAAATAAATATCCACAATATCCTTGAGAGCCCGTACTGTTTCAACTCGTTCATAACCGCTGGTGTTATAAACAACTGGAAGCATCGGGCCATCCTGCGCAACAAGTTCAAACGCTTGTATGATTAATGGCAGCCACGGCGTTGGACTGACCAGGTTCCAGTTATGACAGGATGCGGCTTTAATACTCCGAAAAATATCTGCCAATTCCTCAACATCATAGATACAGCCACTGCCCTCCTGACTCCATAGATAATTCTGGCAATAAATGCAATGCAGCGTGCAACGGCTGAAAAAAATTGTACCGGAATCATTGCAGCCTGAAATCGCAGGCTCCTCACCGTGATGCGACTCGTACCCAAAAATTTTAACATCTTTGCCTGCCCCGCAATATCCAACTTGCCCGGCCAGGCGATTCACTTTGCACCGCCGCGGACACAACTCACAACAGGATAACGCAAGCTTAAAATATTCTCGATTGCCAATTACTGAATTACGATTCATTCTCCATTGCCGATTTGTGAGTCTCGATTTTTAACTTTTCCCGCGAAATATGCTAAATTACGCTAAATTTTAAAAGCAAATATTTTCCATAATTTTTCTTCCGCGTTATACGCGGAAAACAAATCGTGGAAAAGCTTTAATTGCTCTGCGCATTAAATTCTTTTTTAGCGTCCTTTCGCGTGTTTCACGGACTACTCTTTTTCCTTATTTGTGAATTTTGTGCCTCTTCGTGGCAAACCTTGACATTCCTATACGCTCAAGTTTTAAACCCTATTCTTCAT
Source organism: uncultured Verrucomicrobiota bacterium (assembly GCA_964491255.1). GTDB lineage: Bacteria > Verrucomicrobiota > Kiritimatiellia > JAAZAB01 > JAAZAB01 > CAZBGF01. The sequence goes on along the minus strand of CAZBGF010000003.1, from coordinate 530 downwards.
CCTGTTCTACGCTAGCCTTGATTTTCCCTGCAATATTGCCAGGGACAATCTCATAACGCGAAAATTTCATCTCAAAGGAACCACGACCACCAGTCATACTACGCAGTTCAGATGAATACCGGAACATTTCTGCCTGAGGAACTTCCGCTGTAACAACCTGCATACCATCCGCAACGTCCACCCCCAGGATGTGACCGCGTCTATGATTCAAATCGCTATTAATATCACCCATACACTGATCCGGCACAGTAACCTTAACCGTCATAACCGGCTCCAGCAATACAGGCTTCGCATTAGCCATTGCTTCTTTGAATGCTCGTGACGCCGCAATCTTAAAAGCGATTTCAGACGAATCCACTGCATGAAATGAACCGTCATAGACAGTGACTTTCACGTCAACCACCGGATATCCAGCAACCACACCATGAACCATGGCTTCCACAAAACCTTTTTCGCAGGCTGGAATGAAATTACGCGGAATCACGCCGCCGACTATCGCGTTTTTAAACCACTCTTCATCAGATTTCTTC
>CAZBGF010000002.1:18893-20970 GCA_964491255.1 uncultured Verrucomicrobiota bacterium | reverse complement strand
ATGCGAACTATTTCGCAGTGAACTTATTCAAATCATAAATTTGAAACATGCAGCAACTTTTTGGCGCCCCGTACGTACGGGGCGTCAAAAAAGCTGCTGCTCTCTCTTCTTCGCGTTCTTGGGCACTTGAGCGCGGGAGCGCAGGTGTGAAAATTAGGGTTTTTCAGGACCGACTAGCATATACCGAAATACCCGCGCAATAAGAATCAGTAGGGAACAATCGTGACTACTCACGCAGTCAAGCTGAAGGTGTTTAGACTGAAGGCTGAAAGTGTTTGAACAAACAAATAATAATCTTGTTTGGCGAAAAAACAGGCACATCCGAAGTGTTGCCAAAAACGTTTTGGGTCACGTCTGTGTAGAGTAGCTAAATACATCATGTTTTATATCTTCCTAACAGTCTTCAGCCTAATCAACCTGGATGAATAGTTACTATTCATGAAGATTGCGCGATGATCGTGCGATAAATGTCAAAAAAACGTGAAAAAATGTTGACATTACTACACGGGTGTTTTATTATTTATCGTTTAATTTTATTATTATTATTGTTTTGAGGTTTTGAGTGAAAACTGCCTGATATAAAAAAAGGAGATAATATGAGATTGTTGAAAGTATGCTTTGTCGCGTTCGTATTGATTTCAGTAAGCACCATTATTTGCGAAGCGGTCCCGGTTGTTACCAGCATAGGTGTGGAAGAAACGGCCGGCACGTATGAAGGCGACAGGCCGTCAATAGCTGCTGATTCTCAAAACCAGCCGCACATTGTTGTTGACCAGGTCAATTCAGGGCAATGGCATCTTTATGACAAAATCAACGGGACATGGCAGGGGTTCGTGTTTAATCTTTCATCATATTACAGTCCAGCCGGATCAATTGCCAATCCGCATATTGAGATTGATCAAACTACTGATAGAGCATGGGTATCGGGAATCATGTATATTGGCGGTAATGCTGACGGATGCGGAATGGGGATTGTAACCAGGCTGAATATGTCAACCGATCCTTCTGGAATTTACTTCACCAGAAGGTATGTTGTGCCATCAACAGCATGGCCGCTTGGAAATTTGTCTATTGACCCTGGTCTTACGGATCATGTGGTTGTCTACGCCAGTAGCGGGTACTGGGAAGAACTTGTCGGTGATGGCGGCACAATTACATCTGTTGGCAGTGGACAGATGTATTCCGGTAATGGCGGAGAAAGAACAACATTCTGGATATCGAAAGCCGGTAATGTTGCTCACGCCGACGGTACAAGCCATGCTGTGTGGCATGGAGCGATTGGCGGGCATCAGGTATATGACGATGGATTCTATCAGAATTCTGTGCGGCATGCGCAGGGTTTGGGCTCGGTTGTCTGGTGCAATCCTCACGCCTATCCTGAAGAACAGGGAAATGAAAAGAATTATGTTGGGCTATGTTCAGATAACGTATCTCCTGAGATAGCCTATATCGCGGGACATGGTGATGCCACTTACAATATCATTGTCAACATCTGGAATGGTACGGAGATGGTGTTTTCGACAAGTAGTCTTCTATCAGTTGATTACTCGGGATCAAGCGGATTGACCAGATTCAGTCCGCAATGGGCGGCGGCAAACAAAGGAGGAGCCTGGCTGTGCTGGACAAGGGCTAGCAGAATCAAGGTGCGGTATATAGCCGCTGACGGAAGTACGGGTGATGAAGTTGATGTGTGCGCCGGAACAAGAGGTGCTATATGCGTTGATAAACTCGGCAGTATCCACGTTGTGTATTCAAATGGCGGAACCAAATACAGGGAGTTATCTGTTTCCGGTGATACCGGATCAGGATCAGGCGTCAGCACAATACCATGCGATTTCGATGGCGATGGGAAAGATGATTTAACAGTGTATGATTCGTCTACATATCTATGGTATATAACCAATAGTACTGGCTCGGCCAGCAGCATTGCGCAGTGGGGATTCAGTGGTGCTGTCCCGGTGCCTGGTGATTATGACGGTAATGGCAAGGGCGATTTGGCCATGTTTTATACACCCACATACTCATGGTATATTTTGAGTGTAGAAGGAGAACTTATTTGCCAGGCGCAGTGGGGATT
>CAZBGF010000002.1:0-18793 GCA_964491255.1 uncultured Verrucomicrobiota bacterium | reverse complement strand
GATTTGGCCGTGTATAGTCCATCCACATACACATGGTATATTTTGAGTGTAGAAGGAGAACTTATTTGCCAGGCGCAGTGGGGATTCAGCGGTGTTATCCCGGTGCCTGGTGATTATGACGGTGATGGCAAGTGCGATTTGGCCGTGTATAGTCCATCCACATACACATGGTATATTTTGAGTGTAGAAGAAGTACTTCTTTTCCAGGGGCAGTGGGGATTCAGCGGCGTTATACCAGCGCCTGCTGATTATGACGGCGATGGTAAATGCGATATATGTGTGTACGATCCATCTACCGGTAATTGGTATATTATGTGGATGGATGGCAGTGGTTCTACAACTGTAAATTGGGGGTGGGACGATTCATCTCTGGTTCCTATTGGCGGTCAATATTAAACCCGGAATCCGGGTTGAATATCAATAACTCTATTCTTAGGTGTTTTGGGTTATGTATGTTCCAGCAATAGGGATGTTTTTCTGGCTTCTTTCAATTCTGGCATTGATACGACTTATTAGTATCGGCAGGACATCGCGTACGCTTTCTCTGGCACGTATAGCCCTGTGGTCATTGATGCTGGTTGCGGCAATTTTATTATTATTCAGACCTCATGAAACAATATTCGGCGGACAGGACAGTGGTGCATATCTTAACTTTGGCGCCAGGTTAGGGCGACAGCCGCAATTGTTTTATAAAGACACCCTTTTGTCGCAGGTGTTACCCACTGAAACACGTTTGGATTTTCTTTACTATGGTGTAGACCGATCGTACCTGTCTAAATTCGCCTGCGGCAGGATAAGAGACCTGGACAAGGCCATTAATGGCCTATGGTTCCAACCGGCTTATCCAATTATGATGAGCACAGTTGCTCGGTTGGGACCAACCAATTGGATTTTATATGTTGTCCCGCTTTTTACGCTCTTCACAGCTCTGGCTTTACTAACGCTGGCAAAACAGTTGATTCCACATCAATGGGCTGGACCGCTGGCTTTTTCCTTTTATATTATCAGTCCTATCGTGGTATGGCATGGTCGTTGCGCGCGGCCGGAAATTATCGCTAGCTTTTTCCTGTTTTCCGGTGCGTCTCTATTCATCAACGCGTGGCGTTCCCGCCGGTGGGCACGTTGGTATGACATACTGCTCGGAGCGATCTGTATCAGTCTGGCCCCGTTTTTTCATGTAACAGCCTGGATGCTCGTGATTCCCGCAAGTCTTCTGGTAACTGTTCTAATTCTTACGGGACGATATGATTTTCTTTTGCACACTCTAATTTCTGTGGCATTCTTGATGGTCTTTACCTATGAGATGTTCAGTATTACTGATACGTACAATCTGAAACAATTCGTAATACCTGTCCTGAAGTATAAAGATCTTGTTATCTCATTGCTGATAGCCGGCATAGCTTTCCTGGCTGTCTGGAGCCTGGTGATCGGTAGAAGAAAGAAAGAATGCATAAATCCGAATGAAATCAGTTTGCTCGATCGCCATAGCTCCGGCAGGATTCTTGCGGTTTTATTATCGATTAGTTACGTAACGTGTTTCATTATATCTGTATATACTCCACCTTCTAAATACAATCTTCTTCTGCATTATGCGTACCGTACAGACCTGAGAACAGTACTGAATATGATATCAGTTCCCATCGGCTGTCTGGGGCTGGTTGGTATCAATGTTCTGGCAGCGGGACCGGGCGCCCACCGAAAAGAACGGGTGGCTTTCCTGTTATTCGCTGTTCCAGCCACGTTAATGATTGGCAATATGTACGATTTTTTCATGACGCGATATATGCTGGTCGCCATAATGCCGCTCCTTGCAATCAGCTTAGCAGCGCTTGTCGCGCTTATTCCCGTCCGTAACCACTTTCAGCAGGGGTTGGTTATATCTGCGGCTTTATTGATCTGTCTGTTCGGTCTCCATCACAGAACCCACTTGATAAGGACTGTTGAGTATGCCGGGTTCACGAATTATCTGAAGTCTTATGCAGAGAAAATAAAAAATGAAAACGGTATTCTGCTGTTCGAATACTCGCGGATGGCGGCTCCTTACGATCACTTTTTTGGAGTTCCAGTGCTTGCTCTTCATAATGAACGGGATAACGACTACAGTAAAGCCGAAGAAGCGTGGGAACACATCATGCGGAATAACACGAACCGTTCCGCTTTCTTTATTACGCCATTCAAATCTCCTGTGAGCGACCGGTTCATCTTTACCTTGATGAAGAAAGCAAAATACATGGGAAAGCGTTTGATCGAACAACGATGGGGCTTACCCACTCAAGTGGCGGAATGGGGCACAGAACTTGGGATGTACAGGATGAAACTGCGGGATTCAGCAATAACTAATCGAATAAATATCAATTTCCCGTATGTCTATCGTTTCGGTGCTGGTAATATGAATTTACGGCGATTTGCAAACTGCCATGACAAACATTTGATGACGGAAGGCGTTTCTGTTGATGTATCCGCGCCAATACATGTGAAAATCCCACGCGCCTTTCAACGTGAGGATGTGACGGATGTATTGTTTTTCTTCCTTAACTGCTCAGGCTCTTCCATGGTGCCTGAAATACAGGTGACAGCAAATAAAGTTAATGACTCCGGAAAGGCCGTCCATCTGGTTGATGATTGGTTCCTGTATCGGATTGATGCTGACAGTATACGTGGAATTGATGAGATGATATTATCAGCCGGCACCCCGGTACTGTTGACAGATATGCAGGCTGTTGCCGGCAATTCCGTAATCCAGGCCACTAATCTCTTTAACGGCAATCTGCTGACTGAAAAAACAATAGTGCCGTTTACCGCCAGATGGGCACGTCAAGACGCACAATTAATTATTCCGCTTTCATCCAGTAAAAAGAGTCTGCTTTGTCTTTTCCTTAATGCGCCGGAAGAGTTGGCGGGGTTAATGAATATAAAAATACTGGCTGATCCAGGCCCTGATGTGTTCCATAGAAAAATCCCGACAGGCAGATGGTTATGGCTCGTATTGCCGCTGGAATCGTCTGTAGGTAAACACGATGTTACGTGTGTAACAATTCACACTGATAAAACGTTCAATCCGCATCGTCGTGGATATCCCGACGATCTGAGTTTATTTATGGGTTATGGCTCTGTGCTGGAAATGCCGTAAGCTGCAAGGAATTCAGAAGTCAACTTGGCCGTCGGCCGGATTAAACAGGAATCTGACTTAATGTGCCGAAAGGCACCTTCGGAGTGCGGTAGTCCTGAAATAAGCGAAGTTAAGATACCATGTGGAACCCCTACAGGGTTCGTTTCGGTTGTATCACACTGTACCCCAGCGCGTTGCGTTGGGCTATAATGTATATCCCTTTCAGGGATACGCAGCACGCCAAAGGTGTGCAACATTATAGCCCAGGCCAACGGCCTGGGGTACAGGAACACACCGACATATGCAGCCTGAAGGGTTGCTACAGGAACTGGCTGTGTGACAAGCTCGCTTGTATAGGGGGTAGTGCAACCACCGCCTTCTAAATGTTCGAAGCTCGTGCAAAGCTTTGAAGCACAAGAAATTAAAAAAAGGAATTCAGAATTCTGACTCCTGATCAGTTACAGTCAATGTTCCTAAAATCACGCCGCTGTTTCCGTCATCCGGTAACAAGGAACTTTGTAACTTAATGTGTCTTTTCTGCATGGGAATATATAAGCCGGCCTTGATTTTATAGCAGCCGGCCGGTATGTCTGCAGGGACTGTTATACACGATTCCGGTCTTGCTGTTATGCCATCCTCAATTCGTAATGGCAAATCGTTAATCAGGTTATGATCGCCCTGGAACATGACCCGGTCTTTATCATTAACAAAGTGAACCCATACAGCTGTATGACGAGTGAATGGCTTTGGAAAGACTTGCCAATAAAAATTCATAATAAATGATTCACCTCTTACTACATGGTCTTTATTTATCCGGAAAGCTTTGAGAATCGCTTCGTTCCTGAACACAGCATCGCATGCAACAGCAGGGGCCGGCATGCTTTTATCAGCCTTTGACTTGACTCTTGCCTGATTTGCCAGTGAGTCTGTTGTTTTCAGCAATGTCTGAAGAGATATGAGGGTGCCAATCGGGTCCGGAGATATTTTAATACTTATGACCGGACGTGACTGATCATGGAATGGGCCTGCCAGGATTCTGACTGCGTTGATGTTGGAAGGTATGTGAAAATGGAATTGAATTGACTGCTTGCGTGGATTCCCGTTTATAAGACCAGATGTAGAACAAATTTTTTCCGCCAATACTTCTAATGTTCGATCATCAATAAGAGATATATAGATGTTTCTGTTTGTTCCAGCTGTTTCCGACAAATTGATGCTCGTGCAGTATGAACCATGCTCCAGGATCATAGTCGGCGTGGCAACCATTCCAGACATAGACACAGACTCATATTTCTTAATGTCATTGGAATTGAAACTGGCAAAGGGAATACGGTCAAGGTATTCCATGGAAATTCCATAAACGCTGAATAGTGAACTTTTTGTCCATTTCGTGTTTTTGAATGTCTTAACCAAATCAGCAGTATCTGAATTCACTTCCACCCGATCTTTTTCACAGTCCCGGCTGGCGATAGCCGTCATAGCTGCCAGTGTTGGATTATCTTTAAGTTCCAATGCTTTCATAAGATAAGGATATGCCTCCGTGCGTTTCCCTATATTAAACAGGGCAGTGCCCTTTTCTATTGGTGTTGTTGCGATCATGATCAGCGCTTTACCCAATATTGCGTTGGCGGAAATTTTGTAAAAATATCCACCGCCACCCATTCGGCGGAAAGCAGGTGAAAAATCGACAGGTAAACAGACGGTGTCGGAAGGTCCTAATACAAGTTTTACTTTATGCCCTCCAAACAAAGCATTCAATTGTACCGGAAGAGAACCGCATCTTATAATTACAAGCGCGTTTTTGATTTGACGATCAGCATAAAGATACTTTTCCACCGATGTTTTTGGATCAGCATAAAACACTTTTCCTGAGCAATGAAAAACCGTTTCATCGTTCAATACGATATCAGCATATTGACTGCATGGATACCGCTGAAAAACCGGCGTCATACAGCCATGCAGAATGAGACTCGAATCATATATATAAGCCGTGATCGGAGGGTTTCTGAATGGAGCAATAGACGCGTCTTTTAGATCAAATTGCTGCATCAAAGCATACTCGCGTGGAGGCTGATGCGGCCTCCACGACGAAGTAAACATTACGCAACCGTCTGTTGTTTCTTTGTTTTCAGGTGTGCATGGCAATGTGTAGTCGCCGGCTGTTACATAAAATGAATCCAGCACATTTTTTTCAAGCCATTCTGCCGCCAATTGCCGTGTGTCGCTTCGAGCGAAAAAGAAATTTTCTTCAATAGTGCGGCGCAGCAAACCGAAAACCGCGGCCACGCTTAAACAAAATACCATTATAAGAGGCAAAGGTTTATATCGAGATATGTTTGCCGTCTGCGTCAGCACAGCAGCGGCAATCACAATAAGCGGCGGAATAATAAGCAAATGATATTGAGCATGAGCCATTGGTTTGAATGGAAGGCAAACCAACACATAAAGAAACAGCATCGCGGCCAGTAGGATAGCTTTCTTATCCCGCCATATCTCAACTGGAATGCCAATCAGAATAACAGGAATAAGAATTGGCCCAAGAATCATGACAAACCCCGGAAAATTATGGCGTAACGCATAGAACCATCTGGCTGATATAGACATGTCAGCCAGTTCAGCATTCATTCCGAAATTTGCTGTGTAACGGAAGAAACCAATGATGTCTTTAATCGTAACAACCGGCTCCACCAGCATTGAAGGAGTAGCAAGAATAAACGCGACTATTGCGACGCTGACAGAAACAGCAACTAAAGTTATTGCTTTCCTGGAGTACAGGCTTCGAAGCGATCCGTAACGCATTACATGAGCAATAATACAAGGCGCAATAGCAATCCCGCCATTATATTTTGCGGAAAAGGCAAATGCAGTTGTAACAGCGGCGCATATATAATCGATGGTTTTTCCACGCCTGTATATTCTGCCGGCAAACAGCAAAGCCAGCACAATGAAAAAACCGGCAGTTGTGTCACTCGTTGCGTAATGACACGTAACAACATCAAGCGGAGATACAGTAATAAAAAGGGCGGCGAGCAAACCAACTCGCCGATTGTAGTATTCTTTCCCGATCTGGAATACCAGGAGAATCACAAGAGAAGAGAGAGTTACATTGAGTAGACGTGTAATCCAGAATAATGTATTTCTTGAAGGTTCCGGCAAAGGTGCGCGAATTCCAAGGTGATGTCTGAATAATTTTGAGCCTGTCTTAAATATCCGGTAAATATACTCGGTTAAATGACTGTTGAAGTAGGGGTACCCATCGTAATTTATATTGGACATCTTAAAATAGTATATGCCGTTTAGAAATGCCTTGGTTGCCAGAATTTGCTTTGGAGTGTCAGGATGATATATGTTTCCAATATCCAGGTCGTGCGATAATCCGCGCGACCGTAACATCAATCCGGTTAAGAACATGAAAATAAGCGCAATCAACGCCATGTGCTGGCGGGCTTTTTGCAGGTCAATATTTAAAAATCTGGATATCGTTTTCACGAATTTTACGGAGTAGGCTATTTATAATTTCTTTAACCCTGAAACTGGAACTGTGAACCGTGAACGGTTGCCAGGTATAAATGCGCTGTTCCAGCAGGGCTGGCAGTGATATAACCATCGTTTTCGAATCAAGTCAAGAATAACTGATCAGCAAGCTTTGTGTTTATCACCCCGAACGTTCGGGGTGGCCTTTGGTATTCCCTGGCCGGTTCCGAGCGTCGGCTCCCTGGCCGATCCGAGACCGTCTAGGGCACAGGCGGGCAGGCGCCTGCCTTATAGCTTATGTTATTGCTTGACTAATATTGGGGCGATAGTGATATTATATATGAAATGAAGCTGTCAGAGAAAATCGCTGTTGGTATTTTTCGAGAAGATAATGCGGTAAATGCCAGATTGCGGCACACGTTTTTAAGAACCTGTTCTGTTATCAAGATATGCCTGATAATCGCTCTGTATGTTGCTCTTACATGTTTTGTCTGGATTGTTTTTTTGAGGGAATCCGGCGTTAACCGCAATGTTCACGCACGCCTCGCGGAAATGGTTGACTGGACGGCTGATAAGCCATACGTCTATCGCACACTGCTCCCTACAACAGTACATGTTATATCCATGGTCACACCCGGGCGTTTAACTAATGCGATTGAAACTAAACTGTCCAGCACTGAAACTATACAGGCGTTTTCGCAGTATGCTTTGGTCGAACCTGGTTTTCTCTATGAAAACATCTTGGTCTTCGGGTTGATGTACCTGTCTCTTATCGGCTATGCCGTTATGCTGTTCAAACTCGCCCGTATGGTTCTCGGCGAAAAAAGCGTATTAGCTCATTTGGCGCCATGTATTGGCATGCTGTCTTTACCGCCGTTTTTTGTTTTCGGATATATCTATGATTTCCCCGTTTTGTTTCTGTGTTCAATTTGCATTTATCTGCTATTCCAACAGAAATGGTTCGGATATTTTTTCTTTTTTGCGTTGTCCTGTTTGAATAAAGAAACAACTATTGTTCTGTTTGTTGCATATCTGGCATATTTTTATGATAAACTGGATATCAAACAATTTTCGCTGTTAGCGTTCATCCATCTTGCTGTTTTCGGCCTGATCAAAGGCGGTCTGCATCTCGCTTTTGCGAATAATCCAGGTGTTGTCATGTACGTTACTATTGCCGCCCAATTCAAACATTTTATTTTCATGTATTCATACATTAATCTTTTCCTTCTTCTGATAATGATATTTCTGCTTGTTTACGATTGGAAAAATAAGCCTGAATTCCTCAAGCGATCGTTATGGATGGCAGCGCCGCTGATTGTTCTATTTATGATTGGCGGGTGTCCTGGAGAATACCGGGTGTTTTACGAAATCCTGCCAATACTTGTATTGCTTGTAACACATACCCTGATTCATGCGGGAAAATTTGCCGTTGCAAAGTTTTAAATTGTGACAATCGTCCGGTTTTTCATGAACGGTTACTAAAACGTAACTACTCAGGAGTCAGAATTCAGGAGTCAGAATGAGGAAACAGGCGGCGACATTTGATTCTCACCAAGAATCTTTCAGCCTCGGCTGCCTTGACCGAGCTCGGCCAGGGAGTTCGGCAGCTGCCGGAAAAAGAATCGAAGTAACAGAAGAAACATGAACAGTTGCGTATTGCGGCCTATATTCCATTTTGTCTCCGCCTTAGGCGGGGTTCTTCTGCTTTGTGCCTATGTGCCTTTGTGCCTCTGGTGCTGAATAGTAACACTAAAACATGCAATATTATTATGGCTAAGCGTTACCTGTTAATCGTTTTTATTTCAGCATCACTGGCTGCAATTGGTTTCCGCGTTGCTTTTTTTATTATCAGCGTTAACCATGTGCCTGCGTCAGCTGATGAAAGTATTGTATCCTTGCAGGCTCAGCAGATTGCACGAGTCAGCAGTTCTCCTGTCTCGCGAGCCATTCATCCGCGACCAATTCTTGGGCGCTTCCCCATGCTGTTTATGGCACAACCATATCTTTTCCCTATCGAGTCTTACATAAGCGCTCCATTCGTACGCTGGCTGCCGCGCAATGCGTTCGGGGTAAGAATTATTCCAGCTATTCTTGGGTTTCTTTCCATCATATGTCTGCTGTTGATTATGCGCAGATACGGCCGGCTGAAAGACATATGGCCAGGGGTCCTTCTTGCCCTTTTTCCGTCAACTTATCTGTTGATGCTTCAAACAGCATATGCGTTGCCTGGATATTCTTCACTTATGTTATTGTCTGTTCTGGTAATTCTGCTTGCTCAGATTCACAATGAGTGTTCAAAATACACATGCCTTGTAATAAGTGCTATGGCATCAGGTTTTTTCGCCGGCCTTGCGTGCAGCGGTACGCTTATGGCTGTCCCAGTGCTTCTAACAGCAGGTGCAATGGTCTGTTTAAGCACTCGTTGGTCAAGGGCTTTAGTTTCATTTCCGGTTTTTTCCTTCAGCGCATTGACTGGTATGTTGCCGTATTTCATAGCTAAACGAGCGTATCCAGGAGCTCACGAAGCTGTGTCCAGCCTGTATTCATGGCATGAAGCAATTGCATGCCTGTGGTCGCCGGCTCTCAATTATACATTGCCAACAGCCATGGGAATCCGTTCCTGCATTTTTCCAGACACAAAGGAGGCAATAGCTTTAATCCCTTACATGGAAACAATTTTCGCTGTTCTGTGGGTTTTCCTTGTTGCTGCAGCTGCCGTGATGTGTATTCACTATTTCATTGTCCGGCTGATTCATGACAAGTGGCCATCGTTTAAAACAATTGACCTGTTTGTCGGACTTTCGTGGATCGGGCTTGCGCTATTCATTTTAAGCACGCGTTCTCATTCTCACACATACCGGTATTTATTGCTTCTCGCGTTATGTTTTCCGTTAATCATAGGATGGCTTTATACAAAATCAGGCAAATTCTTACGTGTCCTGCTCGGAATATTCGCAATCTTCATCGCTGGATTGAATATAGCAAATTGCTGTATGCTTATGGACCGATGGTCAACCAGTAACTTTGCTGCATCAACAGTGAAACTCTATGAGCCTCAGCCTGCTGTTGATTATCTCAGAAAAAAGGGTGTTGATCGATGTTATGCCACTTACTGGAACGCCTACCGTATAGATTATTTAACAGACGAACAAATCGTCTGCAGTCAGCCATATAACGAACGTTTTTTCGGCTGGCCTGTTCCCTATAAGGAAATTGTTGATTCATCTACCAATGCGGCCTATGTATTATCACCCGGGTTTCGTTTCCTTCCGGATCAATTTGAAGATGATCTTGCAGTTATGCAGGTTGCATATCATAAGCAATTGTGCGGTGATTTTTCTGTTTATACGGATTTTAAGCGCGTGCTTCAACGAACTGAGCAAAAAATATATCCATCGCTTCTAACTATATCGGTAAGTATTTATCCTGAAGCAGCCTCCGTCTTGAATGACGGGAACTATGCAACGAGATGGCGCAGTCATAAAGCACAGGAAAAGGGAATGTGGGTCAATGTACAGCTGCCGTCTTCAATGCCGATTACACGGGTGTCCATGTACTACAATTATTATCATCATGACCGAGCGCGATCATTGAATATTCTGGCGCATACCATGGACGGCTGGAAAACGGTGCGACCCGATATAACGCGGGATATGGATCCGTTCGAATTTATTAACAGTCATCCCATATACGGAAATCAGGTGCAGACCATCAGGTTCACACCTGTTATAACCGATTTATTGAAAATTGAAATAAATGAACCGGAACCTGGCAGAGATTGGACAATTGGAGAAATTGAACTCTATAAAGTTGCCGTTCCCGGCAAAACACCTGTTGAGAAATAAAATGAAACAGTATATGATTAATTTTTTTAAATAGATGTCATCCGAAAAACTTTTGCCTGCCCGAGCCGACGGCTCGTGTCGGCCAGAGATTTTTTTCACAGAAGGCCGCAAAGATCGCAAAGTTTTAAGAAGAATGATCAGATTTGATTAAAATTGTATATTTTTCTTCGCGATCTTTGCGATCTTTTGTTCAAAATTCTTATGTTTCTTTATTTTTTTGAGTTTTAAGACCTTTTCGAGTAAGCTCTAAATAGAGTTCTGTAAATTAGTAAATTTTGCAGAAGTCTACGTTTTTGCAACAGTAAAGGAGGCGGCATGAAAGTATTAGTAACCGGCGGCACCGGTTTTACGGGAAAAGCCCTGGTGAAACGATTAATCAATGACGGTCACCAGGTCGTGGCTCTCGATTATAAGCACGGGCATAAAACTGACGAACTCCGTGATTGGGGCGCTGAAGTCGTAATCGGGTCCGTAACCGATAAAGCAGTTGTCAAGCGATGCGTCCAGGGTGTGGAGATTGTCCATCATCTGGCTGCGGCTTTTCGCGAATTGAATGTTCCGAAAAGTTACTATCGCGAAATAAATGTACAGGGTACAGTAAACATGCTCGATGCGGCTAAAGAACAGGGTGTGCGGAAGTTTATTTATTGCAGTACATGCGGAATACACGGAAACATTGATAACCCGCCCGGCGGTGAAGATGCCCCTGCCCAGCCGGCTGACTATTACCAGCAGACAAAATACGAAGCAGAGCCAATTGTCCTGGAATATAATAAAAAAGGCTTGAAAGCAACAATCCTGCGGCCTGCCGCGATTTACGGGCCGGGAGACCCTGAACGATTCTTCATGATTTTCAAACGGGTGGCATCGGGTTCATTCCCGATGTTCGGCAACGGTAAAACATTTTACCATCCTCTGTATATTGACAATCTAACAGACGCGTTCATCCTTGCCATGGAGGAAGACAGGGGGAACGGTGAGGCATACTTGATTGCCGACGAAGAATACCTGGAGATTGAAGAGTTGGTCAAAAAAACGGCAATGGCTATGGGAATTGAAGTAAAAATTCCTCATTTTCCTGTTTGGCCGCTCGTTATCGCGGGGCATATCTGCGAAAAGATATGCAAACCCTTCCACGTCACACCTCCAATTTTTCCCAGGAGAGTTGACTGGTATCGCCAGAATCGAGCCTTCAAGATAGATAAGGCAAAACGTGAATTAGGATACAAGCCCCGGGTTGGTATAGATGAAGGACTCAAGCGCACTGCCGATTGGTACCGTGCTGAAGGCCTCCTGAAAATATAACCAGCGATAACGCGCATGCTTTCTTCAATCTGAGAACACTTCATTATAGCTTGGGTGTGTCAACGCTCGACTGCCAGCCGGACGCGCTGTATGGGGCTGTTGGCGGCTCAGGATCGGGTGTATATAAGAGACCAGTGAGCGGGAAGAAGAATGTCTAAGGATTTCATGATATATTTTCCTTTTTGTTTATCGACATAATCAGGCTTTTATGTATAATCATATAATATATGAAGCATTTGAGAATATATGTTGATACGTCAGTTGTTGGCGGATGTCAGGACAAGGAATTTGAAGAAGATAGCTTAGCTCTAATGGAAATGGCGCAAAGAGGAAAAGCTCGTTTATTGATATCCCAGATACTAGCCGATGAACTTAAACTGGCTCCTGATAAAGCGCAAAAGGTGTTGTCGGATCTGCCAAAAAAGTGTCTGGAATCAGTGGACCTGTCTGAAGAGGCGCGACAACTTCGGAACGCGTATTTGGTGGCGGGGGTCGTCGGTAAGAATCAGAGCGCAGATGCTTATCATGTTGCTTTGGCGACGGTAGCACGAGCAGACGTTATTGTGAGCTGGAATTTCAAACATATTGTACATTTTGACAAGATTCGCGGATTCAACGCAGTGAATCTTCAGGAGGGCTACTTGCCTATAGATATTCGTTCGCCAAAGGAGGTAGCTTAGATGAAAATGAAGAAAGATTTCGATTGTGTTGAGATGAAAAACCTGATTCAGCAGAAGCTGCGCGAACAAAGAAAAGGTATGACCGATAAGAACATTGAAGCTCAAATAGAGCGGGGTCTGGAAATATCGCAGACTCCGATAGCGCAATTATGGCGGAGAATTCGAAAAAAGAAAGACACCCCATCAGCTAGTACTGCAACTTTGAGCCGTTGATATGTTTAATGATCCAATAGTGAAGCAAATAAGGAAGGCGGGTGTCGAATTAGCTCAAAAGGGCGGATCGGGGCCAGCCCTGTATTTAGTATTTAACTAACACTCTGACTTCTTATTCTCGATCTTCGCCTCTAATGGATTACCCTGAATCCCTGCTGACTCTGAATCCCTCTCTGCAACTTCAACGAGTTTTCGCATTGCCTTTGAACCCGGCTTCAGCTAAAGTCAAGCTGTAACATTGTCAGGAGAGTACAAAGCATGCTTCTTCTCAGTAATATTTTTCACCTTTTTCACATTTTCATCGATTATCGACGCAGATCGGAGACGGTTCGCTCGATGCCGATACGCATGTGGGTTGAAACTGCCAGCCTATGCAACCTGCGCTGTGTAATGTGCCTTAATAAAGACCTCTGTGCGTCGGAAAAGGGCCTGATGGATTTCAGCCTTTTCAGAAAAATCATTGACGAAGCAAAACACTTTGTCAACGACATGTATCTGCATCATCGCGGGGAACCACTTCTTAACCCCGCTCTTTTCGATATGATTACCTACGCCAGGGAAGCCGGAGTAAAGACCCGTTTTCATACCAATGGCACTCTCCTGAACGAAGAAAAGGCCAGGAAACTCCTGGAAGCAGGTCCTGATCTCGTTTCATTCTCGGTGGATGGATTCGATAAGCACTCATACGAACAAATAAGAGTGGGAGCAAATTTCGAAGAGACAGTATCTAATATCATTCGTCTGGTTGAAATACGCAAATCCATGAACTTGAAAAAGCCTTATGTCGTAGTTGAAAAGATACGCTTTCGTAATCCATCCGACAGGGAAGATAAACGGAAGACAGACGAGCTTCGGGACAAGTTCCTCGATGCCGGAGTAAACGAAGTAATTGAAAAAGACGAATATATCTGGGCTGAGGAAAATGCTCCGGAAACGGGAAAGGTGCCGCCTGAGTATTCAGCCTGCACCTTTCCCTGGTATGCCATGGCCGTATGCGCGGATGGAACAGTCACTCCGTGCCCGCAGGATTATCGCGCGAAGATGGCAATGGGTAATGTTAACGATAATACTCTAAAGGAAATATGGAACGGTGAAGCGTATCGGGATCTGCGCCGTAAGTTCAAAACTGATCTCAATTCCCTCGTGCTTTGCAGAAAATGCGATCGTTTGCAGCGAAAAACCGTTTGCGGTGTTCCGCTTCAGTACATGACAACTTTTTTTGTAGATCAACTGGTCGGTTACAATAAACGATTGAGAAAACTTTTCGGGACATCGGAAAGAAATTAAACTTGATTGTATGTAACTACTCAGGCACAAAGTGACAACTTTTGGCAAGCATTTACAACTTTTAACTTATAACTTTAAACTTTTAACTTCTTCATGTAAACCATGTCATCGTTTTTGAGGCGCTTCATGCTAATAAAAAGTTAATTTCTCTTGAGATTTCTTCACTTTGTGCCTGCCTGAGCAGTTACGATTGTATAGGAATTTGTATTTTTTGAACGCAGATTATCAGGATTTTCAGATATGCTTAATTATCTGCGTATATCTTGCGAAAATCTGCGTCCTGTTAATTTAATAGATAAAAACACGCAACCTGCAACATGAAAATTCTGCTCATAGCTCCTCATCCGTTCTATCAGGAACGCGGCACTCCTATCGCAATTGATCTTCTTCTCAAGGTGCTTGCGGAACGCGGTGATCATGTCGATGTCCTCACGTATCACGAAGGAAAAAATGTCATGTATAACGGCGAAGTAAAAATTCACCGGATATGCAAGCCGCCTTTTGCGAACGGAATCAAGCCGGGTTTTTCTTTCAAGAAGGTAATCTGCGATCGTTACATGCTGTCGAAAGCTCTGAGCATGGCAGGGAGCACTCGCTATGATATCGTTCACGCCGTTGAAGAATCAGTTTTCATAGCCATGTTGTTACGCCGTCGTTACGGGATCAGGTATGTCTATGATATGGATTCCTCAATGCCCATGCAGATAGCTGATAAATTTCCGTTTATGTTTTTTCTTATGCCTCTGATGAGTTGGTTCGAACGATGTGCCGTGCGTAAAGCCCTTGTCGTGGTGCCAATGTGTGATTCTTTAGCAAAACAGGCCGAGAGGTATGGAGCAGGCAAAGTGACTGTATTACGTGATATATCTATGCAGAAAAAAAAAGCCTCGTCTCCTGTGAAAAATCTGAGAGAGGAACTTGGTATTAAAGGGGTATGTTTCCTTTACCTTGGAAATCTTGAAAAATACCAGGGAATAGATCTTCTGCTCAGAAGTTTCGCAATATTGCTGAAGCAGTCGAAGGAAGCGGACCTTGTTATAGCCGGCGGCTATCCCGATGATATCAGCAAATACAAGGTGCTCGCCGCCCGCCTGGGAGTCGGCGATAAAGTACACTTCGTTGGTCCAAAACCGTTGGACGAGATGGGCGCTCTATTCGAAAGCGCTGACGTATTGGTGTCACCCCGGACAAAGGGACGCAATACACCGATGAAAATTTATTCATATCTTGGTTCGGGTAAAGCTATTCTCGCCACCAGGCTTCCAACCCATACGCAGGTGCTGGATGATACGGTATCTGTTCTGGCATCTCCTGAACCCGAAGCATTTGCAAAGGGTATGAACAGGCTCCTTCAGGATTCCGGCTTGAGACGGGAACTCGGTGAAAATGCAAGGAAACTGGCTGAAAAAAAATACAGTTTTGATGTCTACAGGCAAACAGTCCTGAATCTGTATAATTGGATACAAAATTCACTTACTGGATGAAATATTTGGCGCACATTATTGTTGCGGCTGAAAAGTTATTGCTTATTCTCCTTTGCGCTCTTTGCGCCTTTGCGTGAGACAATGCAAAGTTTTTCAGTGTCGACTAATTACCATGAATAAAAGGACTTCACAAATGGTGTTGACTGTAGTAGACGGCCATCTCCACTGGTATCCTCATTACCAGTTAGATATAGCATTTGATTGTCTTACCCGAAATCTGGACAACTTGACTGGAGAAACGCAGGGTGATCGGCAAAATATTTTCAAGATAGCATTACTTACTGAATCCGGTCCGCACCGGTTTTTCGAGCAGTTAAGGGATGGGGCTGTCAATTGTTCGTCATTGCATGCTAATATTACACCTGGTAGCGATGGACTCAGCCTGATGTTCATTCAGAACGGAATTTGTCGCTTATGCCTGATTAACGGCAGACAGATTGTGACGAGGGAACAAATTGAAGTGCTGGGTATTGCAATGGATCAGGCTGTGCCTGATAATCTACCGGCCCGAGAAGTAATAGACCGGATTATTGAAAACGGAGGCATTCCTGTTTTGCCCTGGTCACCGGGGAAATGGTTTTTCAGGCGCGGCAAGCTGATAAAAGACCTCATTGATCATTATTCTTCCAGACAACTTGTGATCGGGGACACATCACTGCGCCCAACAATATGGCCCACACCATATCTCATGAAGTATGCCATGGAAAAAGGATTTACCTTGATCGCGGGGTCTGATCCGCTTCCTATGCGTGGTGAAGAAAAACAAATGGGTGCTTACGGATTCGTATATAAAGGACACTTTGATCCAGATCAGCCGACAGTCTCTGTTCGTGAAATGTTGTCCGGATCACCGGATTCCATAGCTCTGGCAGGCAAACGGAACAGTATTCAGCAAGTATTTAACCGTTTGATACGCCTTCGAAAGGTGAAGCGTAACGAGAAAAGAATTGTTTCATAAATGCCTGAAAAGAGCTAAAGTGACTGAAAAGAGCTGAAGTGACTGAAGTGAGCTAAAGTGACTGAAGTGAGCTAAAGTTATGGAGAACAAAGAATTCGCAAAGGAGCTTGAAAAACGCACACGAGAATTCGGCGTGTGTATAGTTCGTTTATCAACAACTTTACCCAATACACCAGAGGTAAAGGTCATAAGGAATCAAATAACAAAATCCGGAACATCCATTGGCGCAAATTACAGGGAGGCCAATCGAGCCAGGAGCAGGGCGGATTTCAAAAACAAGATTAGGATTTGTGAAAGTGAAGCAAGTGAAACACAATACTGGCTGGAAGTAATTATGGAACTGAAATGGCTGTCCTCGTCAAAAGTGAAATGCGAATATGAAGAGTGCGGAGAATTGCTTGCTATTTTCACATCTATTGGCAGAAAATAACTTTAGCTCACTTTAGGCACATTCAACTTTAGGCACTTTATATGAATCAAGAAACACCAAATAAACTTGGATTGATTGCGGGGCGTGGTGTATATCCTCGACTTTTAGCAGAATCTGCCAGGGAACAGGGCGTTGAGTATGTTTTTGCCGTTGCTTTCAAAAAAGAAACCAATCCCATAATCGAGCGGGTTGCCGATAAAGTCATATGGCTGAATTTCGGCCAACTCAATGCGATGCTGAATGCGCTGAAGCAAAGCGGCGTCAAACAGGCCGTGATGGCCGGGCAGATCACACCTACTCATTTGTTCCAACTCAAGCCGGACCGGCGCGCTTTAGATTTGCTTATGCAATTACGTGTCCGGAACGCGGAAACGATTTTCAGCGCTGTTGGTGATGAACTGAAGTCAATCGGTGTCGAGCTGATGCCGGCCCACCTGTTCATGGAATCAGCCATGCCTACGGCAGGACAGCTAAGCCTTCGCGAACCGACAGTTCAGGAACAACAGGATATGGATATGGGCTTCAATGTCGCCAAGGTAACAAGCGGCCTGGCAATCGGACAAACCGTTGTTATCAAGGAAGGCACTATTCTGGCAGTCGAGGCGTTTGAAGGCACTGATGAAACATTAATCAGGGCAGGCCGGATGGGCGGTCCCGGCGCGGTCGTGGTGAAAGCCGCTAAAAAGGGGCATGACATGCGTTTTGATATTCCCGTAATCGGTATGCATACAATGAAAGTTCTGAAAAAAATCAAAGCGTCAGTGCTGGCCGTTGAAGCGAGTCGAACGATTCTGCTTGATCGCGGGAAAATTATAGAGAAAGCCGACAGCATTGGCCTGTGTTTTTGTGCAAGTGAGGTGCATGATCATGACAGATAGAAAAATTAAAACAGGAGTAATCGGCGTTGGAAGCCTTGGCCAGTGGCATGCTCGTATCTATTCAGAACTGCCAACAGTAAATCTGGTTGGTGTTTATGATATCAATACGCGCCGCGCCGGCAAAATTGCTTCTAAATACGGAACACGCGTGTACACAAGTATGGAATCATTAGCCTCTGATGTTGAAGCGGCCAGTGTGGCGGTTCCTGCAGATCGGCATTTTGACGCAACTATGATGCTTCTCGACCACGGCGTTAATGTGCTGGTTGAAAAACCGATTGCCATACAAACAAGCGAAGCAGAGGCAATGGTTGCAATGGCTCAGAAAAAAAAAGTGATACTGCAGGTCGGTCATGTTGAACGCTTTAATCCGGTTATGACTTTTCTGGAAGGGATGCTGTTACATCCTCGGTTCATTGAAGCACATCGACTGTCGCCTTATCCTCCTGCGCGACGCGGAAAACCGCCGCGCGGAACCGAAGTCAGTGTAGTGCTGGATTTGATGATTCATGATCTTGAAGTCATTCTTCATTTGGTTCGTTCGCCCGTGCGCGAAATCCATGCTGTTGGAGTACCGGTTTTGAGCTCCAGTGAAGATATCGCCAATGTTCGTCTATCGTTCGAAAATGGATGTGTGGCAAACGTGACGACCAGCAGGATCAGCCTGGAAAGTCTGCGCAAAATCCGCGTGTTTCAGGAAGACGCCTATATTTCGCTCGATTACCAACATCAGTCCGGCGAGCTGTATCAAAAAAAAGATGGTAAGATCAAGAAAAGCAATATTCCAATTGAAAAAGACGAACCTTTGCTCAAAGAGCTGGCCTCGTTTGTGGAATGCGTGAGTAATCGTGAAAATCCCGTAGTTAGCGGCGAGCAGGCCGCGGAAGCATTGAAACTGGCGGCCGAAATCTGCCGGCATATCCGCGAACATTCTTCATGAACAACTATACAGGCAGGCACAAAGCTCCAAAGGCACAGCCTGCCCGCAGGGTGGCTCCACGGGCAGGTATTTACAACTTTTAACTTATAAGGGCGTGTTGCCCAAATCGAGAAACGTATTATTTTAAAGCAAATGTTTTCAGCCGTCCCGATGGGACTGTGTTTTCTGTTCGCTTTGTTCCTGCCGCTAA
>CAZBGF010000001.1:0-25887 GCA_964491255.1 uncultured Verrucomicrobiota bacterium | reverse complement strand
ATTGGGATGTCGATCCTTTTTGTGGGTGGGTCGAGAATTCGTCATTTACTGAGTTTATCAATTCCGGTGTTGATCGGATTCAGTGTTGCTATCATGCATAATACAATACGTATGAAACGGATTCTGGCATTTCTTGAACCCGATAAATACGTACGGACTTATTCCTTTCAATTGGTGAATGCCATCAATGCGTTTATTGCCGGTGGTTGGAAAGGAGTGGGGCTTGGAGAAAGCGTGCAGAAACATTTTTACCTTCCTGAAGCTCATACGGACTTTATCTTTGCCATCATTGGCGAAGAATTAGGGGTCGCAGGCTCTATTATTGTCCTTCTGCTTTTTGCGAGCCTGTTTTTATGTGGTATACGTATTAGTTTCAATGCGTCTGACCTGTTTGCGCGGCTTCTGGCGTTTGGAATTACGATGATGATAACGGTTCAGGCAGTGATGAATATCGCTGTGGTGACAGGCTGTATGCCAACTAAAGGGCTGCCTCTTCCGTTTATCAGTTTTGGAGGATCTTGTCTCGTGATGTCGTTGGTCGAGATTGGTGTGTTGTTCAACATCGCACAGCATTCGGAAAGCATACTTAAAGATGACGAGTTGCGGATGGCCAGACATTGTTCCCATGATTTTTAATATGGATGTCCGTGGTCACTTGTCAATGGTATAAGAGAAGAATAAAACGTACGAGTCCATGCTCTGGTTTGTTGAACGTCCAGGTTGAGTTTCGGCGCGAATAGCGACGTAAACTCGAACCTGTTGTTAGGATTCAATCTAGTCTCTTTATCTTCGGCCACTTGCCATAAAGGCTTCGGCCTTCATGATTCACTCTGAATCTAGCCTGTTCAGGCGTGAAGCCATCTTCTCGTTCGAATCCGGAGAAGTCCCCATGACACCGACGATGCTGAAAATAGTGTACCACATTGCCATTCTTCGTGAAGACGAGCAATGTGTTTGCCTCGGCTACGGAAATGGGTATCTGGTTACTTGGGATGAATGTTTGGCCTATTGCGCTATGAATCGAATCGCGATGGGTGTATGGATCAAAAAAATACATCTTGTCCCAATCGTAACTTGTTAACTCGTGAATATCTACGACTGTGCCTTCTCCCTTTGAAACTTGCTGGGCAATAGAAATTGAAGCAGGATCTTTAGCTCTTGAGCATCCAAAAAACAGAACCACGACGAGGGACACCAATATGATTAAGTTCTGTTTCATTTTCGTAATCCTAACGGATAGAGTAACCTGCTTTCAATAGAGCACAGCGGAATTGAAAGTCAGGTTGACTCTGTTGTTATAAGCATTTAAATGTAAAACCCAAACAGAAATAAAGAAGAGGAATCGAACAGAAAAGTGCCAATATTATTTTGACAAATCTCCAAAGCACGCTTTTGTCAGATAATGCCCATGACACAAGTCTCACTGATGTCGTTACACCAAAAACATTCAGAGCCAAGATTGGCAATATGAGTAGCCAATCCATTCGACTTGAATCCCGTACATCTAACGCAACAAGTAGGAGAAAGAGAAGAAAGAGAACAAGGAGCGATACTAGGAATCCTACGCCACTGCCGAGCCAAACCTTCCTTGTGAGCACAAGGAAACTCTGTTTCCCTCCAGACATGATGTATCCTTATAACGACTTAGATGAGAGTTTTGCGCGTAAGAGTAAATACTCTCAATCTGTTGGTTGTGTTTTTCCTATGTCTGAACTTGTCAAATAGGCTCCGCGTTTCCATCCGAGAATCTCTGCAGGCACTCCGACAATCAGGACGACAGCAATGAACAGAAGAATAGCTGAGCATTCACGCCAGTCACAGAACTTCTCGAGATAAATGGAAAACCCAGCGCCGCAGACGCCGAATGCAACGGCGGACCAGAACGAAATATGGAGAAATCTGTTGGCTTTGAGTTGAGTTCCACAATGCCGACACGTAGCTTTACGCTGATCGAACTTGCGTACGAAATGACCGAGGGTTATCGGCAAGTTTCCACATTGTGGGCATGGTTGCACAATCTTATATCCTCAAAACACAACGTTTCAATCACTGGCGCGTTTACGCGTCCGGTGCATTTGGTTGTTCGCCTGTATCATTTAGCTCATTAGGGGTAATAGTCGCGCTGACAAAATAATGGTCGCTGGGAAATCTCCCGTTTAGGGAACCCGCTATCACAGTCGCATCTAATGTCTCGATTCTGCCTCGTGCAAATATCCAGTCCATTTTCCCGATGGCGGAATCGTATTCTGGTCCTAGAAATTCATGAAACGTGTGCCCAGGATCTTCTGTCCCCTGCACAGCGCCATAAGTATCGATCCAGCCTCCTGTCTTGAAGATATCAATGGCTCTGTTGCTGGAATCACAATTCATGTCGCCAGTAAGGATTTGGATATAGTCTTCTGGATAGGCAGCAGCATCTTCGACAATGAGCTGTGCTTGATGCTCCCGGGCAACCTGACTGACATGATCCAAGTGAGTATTGACAATTCTGAATTCAGTTCCTGTTGCTCTGTCTTCAAGCCGAATCCAATTCACTAGACGCACGCACGCGCTATCCCATGATTTTGATCCCGACACGTGCGGCGTTTCTGACAACCAATAACCGCCGGCCGATATTCTGGCATAGCCATCTC
The DNA here is from genome assembly GCA_964491255.1 of uncultured Verrucomicrobiota bacterium. Lineage (GTDB taxonomy): Bacteria > Verrucomicrobiota > Kiritimatiellia > JAAZAB01 > JAAZAB01 > CAZBGF01. The sequence goes on along the minus strand of CAZBGF010000001.1, from coordinate 23,254 downwards.
TGCGATAGAAAATGGCGTTCATCGATTTCCCCCCACGGGGCTTATCAACCATCGCGTAAGTTTCATAGTCGGGGAAAGCAAGGGTTATGTCGGCAAATTGTTCCATTTCCTGGAAGGAGATTACATCCGCTTCTTCTGACCTTATTACATCAATGCACAGTTCCTTTCGATGAATCCAGGCATTTTGGCCGTCGCCTTGCCCGTAGCCTCTCAAATTGCAGGTAAGAATCTTCATGTTTGTATGTTCCTTTTCTGTAACCGTTCACGGCGTTTCTTTTCTCTGGCGAACAGTGCAATAAGTGGAAAATTTTCCGCCATATTAACACCTATAGACGGACTTTTTTTCGCTTACTCCTGCACCCAGAACGAAAAGGCGGAAAATGTTGTCCGCTTATTGCATTTTGGGTTGTTTTTTTCATATATTCGCATATTATAGATATGGATATGGAAAACAAGGAAAAATTACGGAAAAGATTTCGTCCGGACCAAAAAAAGAAATTGATGGATCAAGCACGGGAGACGCTGAGATATTACCATTATGCATATAGAACTGAACAAACGTATTGCCAATGGATTCTGCGGTTTATCCATCATTTCGGCGGGCAAACGCATCCGCGTCAGCTAGGCGCGCGCGATGTGGAGCGGTTTCTATCACATCTGGCGAGTGAGGAAAATGTTGCAGCTTCCACCCAGCGACAAGCATTGAATGCAATCGTGTTCTTGTATCGCGATGTACTTGACCAACCACTTGGCAACGAGATTGCGCCTGTTCGGGCCAAACGGAGAGTGCGGCCACCTGCTGTACTGACACGGGAAGAAGTCGTCCGTCTATTGGCCTGCATAGATGGTAATCACGCTTTGATGGCAAAGCTGCTTTATGGAGCAGGTCTGCGCCTGTTGGAATGCATCAGGCTGCGAATTCAGGACGTTGACTTCGGTCAGGGTCGCATCTACGTGCGGGGTGGAAAAGGCGGGAAAGACCGGACCACTATTCTGCCAGAACAGATTCGTGATGAATTGGCGCAACATATCCAGCGCGTGCGTGAATTGCATCATGGGGACATGGAAGAAGGCTTTGGTGAGGTATATCTTCGGGAAGGAGCGGCAAAGAAATACGCGGGTGGGGCCAAAGAGACGGGCTGGCAGTATGTATTTCCGGCGAAGAAACGTTCCATTGATCCGCGTTCCGGGCGTGAGATGCGTCATCATGTGCTTGAATCCGGGCTTCAGAAGGCAGTAAAGACGGCTGTAAGAAAAGCGGACATTGACAAGAAGGTCGGTTGCCATACATTGCGCCACAGTTTCGCAACTCATATGCTTGAAGGCGGGGCTAATATCCGTGTTGTTCAGGAATTGCTTGGGCATGCGGATGTGAAAACCACGGAGCTATACACGCATGTGATGCAAAAAGACATCAGCAGGCTGAACAGTCCGCTGGATCAGTTGCCTTGATCCCTGTATTCTCTATTCAGAATTGCTGGAGCATGGATCAGGGTAGTTGACAGCTTATAACTAATCAGGAGTCGGAATTCAGAATTCAGGAGTCAGAATGAAGGAGCCGGCAAGAAGAGGTAACGGGGTATGGGAGTATCGGTGTATCGGAGTTCCAGAAACAACTGACAACTTGTTTCTGACTCTTTTTGAAGGCGATCCTTGGAGTGCGGCAGTTGTACTGCCGCTTTCAAAAGGCGGGAGTTGCACTCCCGCACTCCGAAGGTGCCTTTCGGCACATTAAGTCAGACTCCTGTTTAATCCCGGCAGCCGCCGGGCGGCCGGGTTGACAACTGACTACTGACAAGGAAGAAGTCAGTAAACTACTGGAGGCGTATTCTCAAAGCATTCTGAATTCTGACTCCTGAATTCTGAATACCTGAGTAGTTACGACAGCTTATGAAAATTGGCATTGTATGCGGAGGTACAGGCGGCCATATTTTCCCGGGTTTGGCTACGGCTCGGGTGTTGCGCCTGCGAGGGCATGAAATTGTGCTGTGGCTGGCAGGCAAGGATGTGGAATCTGAGGCCGTCAATGAGTGGAATGGACAGGTTGTTACTGTCCCCTGGCAGGGTTTCTCTTCCATGTTTTCATACGGAAATCCATTGGTCTTATGGCGTCTGTTTCAAGCTGTTCGGATATGCAGAAAAACCATGAAAGGTCATGGGCATGATGTTCTTCTGGCTATGGGGAGCTATGCATCAGTATGTCCTGTACTGGCTGCCAGGCAGTTAGGTGTTCCGGTAGTGCTCCATGAGGCAAACGTTATTCCCGGCCGTGCGATACGGTTCTTAAGTAGATGGTCTAAGGCGGTAGCCATCGGGTTTGATGAGACACGGTCGTTTTTACATCATTCGCATATTGTTTTTACGGGAATGCCGGTGAACGACTCAACTCATTATTGCGATTCTGAACTTTGGTCTGCTTTGGCACCGGAACGCTTTACGGTGCTTGTCACGGGTGGTAGTCGTGGGGCTCATGTCTTGAATCAGGTTGCGTCATCCGCGATGATTCGCTTGCATCAGGAAGGCGGAAATTTCCAGGTAATACATCTAACGGGTCCGGAAGATGAAAACCGCATCCGTGAAGATTATGAAAAATCGGGTGTTTCTCATGTTGTTCTGGGCTTTTTAAGTGCAATGGATCAAGCATATAAACGGGCGAATTTGGCTGTCTGCCGGTCCGGTGCTTCCACATGCGCGGAATTATCAGCTTTTGGAGTGCCGGCGCTTGTTGTGCCTTATCCATTTGCTATCTATCAGCATCAATTGGCGAATGCGCGTGTTCTTGAAAAATCAGGTTCGGTCGATGTTCGGCTGGAATTGGAACTGACAACGGATTGGCTGAAGGATTATATATCCATGCATATGGCTGACCAGTGCCGACTGAAACAAATGAGCGCGGCGGCGAAGAACAGGAGTTCAGGGAATGCCGCGTCAGCTTTGGCTGATTTAGTTCTCGAAATGGCATAAGAAGTATAAATGCTCAGGAGTCAGAAGTCAGGAGTCTGAATTCCTGAGCACACAATTCCTTTCTGCTTTGTGCCTATATGCCTTTGTCCCTTTGCGCCTAAGTGTAGTGTCCGGTAAATACTTTGACAATGATTACAGCTATTTAGACCCCATCCGAAAAGCCTTTTGACCGCGGATTACGCGGATAACACGGATAAAGATCAAAAATTTCTCAAATAATTGATAGCAAAATGATAAATATAAAACACATTTATTCTTTTTTCTCTTTTATCAGCGCCCATCAGTGTAATCCGCGGTTAAATTTCTTATGTCTTTCAGTGCGTTTCAGATGCAATACCCTTTTCGAACAGGCTCTATTTAACGGACACCACACTTAGTTACTACCAATGAATAATCAAAGAGTAGATAATAGAAATCTATTGAAACAGATATTGAAGTCAAAGTCAGGCCATGTTCATCTTGTTGGCGTGTGCGGTGTTGGGATGGCGGGATTGGCTTTTCATTTACGGAACCAGGGTTTTCGAGTTACCGGTTGCGATATAGCCTGTAATCATTTTGCTCCATGGCTTGAGAGCTGTGATGTTTCCGTGGCGTGTAATCATGATTCTGCTCATCTTGCTGATGTTGACTGGGTAATTAGAAGCACTGCAGTGCGCGAGACACATCCGGAAATCGCTGAAGCTTTTGCGTCGGGTATTCCAGTATTCCTGAGGGGAATGGTTTTATCCGTTCTGTTATCTGAATGGAGATCGATTTTAGTTTGCGGCACCCATGGTAAAACAACAACGGCGTGGATGATTGTTCAAACGTTGAGAAGCTGTGGTGTGCCCCCCTGTTTTTGTATTGGCGGAGAGTCGGATGAGCTCGGGCACGTGGCTGGAATTGGTAAGAGCGGAATCATGGTTGTGGAAGCTGATGAAAGCGATGGAACTCTGGCTTATTATCAGCCGGATATTGCTGTTATTACGAATATAGAGTTTGACCACGCTGAGCATTTTGAGAATCTGGACGCGTTCAGAAATTGTTTCGAAACCATGATTCGGCATGTTAAGAAGCGAGTCGTTTTTTGCGCGGATGATGCTCAGTCATGGCAGTTATGTAAAGGACTTGAAAAGGCGTTTTCGTATGGCTTTTCGCCATCAGCTGATCTTCGCGCGACGGATATTATGGAAGAAGTTCACGGGTTAAATACTTTTCGCGTCAGCTTGCATGGCAAAGTTCTGGGGAGTATTCGTTTGCCAGTGCCCGGGCGTCACAACATATTGAATGCTTTAGCGGCCTGTGCCGCGGCGTTAGAGCAGAAAGCAGTTGTTCCGGATATTCAGAAAGCGTTGTCAGGCTTTGTGCCGGTTCGCCGCAGGTTTGAGCGGGTTGTTGAGCAGGATGATGTGCTGGTGATTTCAGATTATGCGCATCATCCTTCGGAAGTCGCGGCTTTGTTGCGTACGGCTAAGCGGATAAAGCGTTCCCGCTGGATTGCTGTGTTTCAGCCGCATCGGTTTAGCCGGACAAAAGTTCTTGGTAAAGATTTTCCTTCAGCGTTTGAGGGCGTCGACGAGTTGATTTTGGCGCCGGTTTATGCGGCATCAGAAGAGCCGATTCCAGGTGGAACAGTGTGGGATTTATATGCTCGTTTTCGAGCAAATGGAAAAATAAAAACAGTATGTGCTTCTTCGTTGTGTCAGGTTTGGAAATATTTGAAGGGTGTTTTGAAAAAAGGTGACGGGTTGCTGGTTATTGGTGCGGGCGATGTTGAAAAGATTGCCCTGTGGGCAAGGGACGATATCCAGGCAGGGGGATTAAATCTTTTAAATCCCATATCACAGTGGATGGAGGGTTTGTCCGGGCTGGGGCTTCAGTCGAGTTCTGTTCATATTCGACATCCACTTTTCAGTAAGACAACCTTGCGTGTTGGTGGCTGTGCTGATATTCTACTGAACATCGGCGATGAAGATGATCTCGCGAAAATTGTTAAATGGTCATCAGACAATCAAGTGCCGGTAACGATTCTTGGCGCTGGCAGTAATGTGCTCGTGAGTGATTTAGGTGTCCGTGGTGTTGTTCTGCTTCTTGATGGCATTCCGTTTAAGGGTGTCCGCATTAATGGGGATAATCGGGTTGTTGCAGGAGCCGGAGTCGCATTGAACGAATTAACATCATGGCTGGCTGATCAAGGGAAATCCGGTCTGGAGTTTTTAAAAGGCATTCCGGGTTCTGTGGGAGGGGCTTTGCGAATGAATGCCGGAGCGGGTGGGGAAACCATTGGCGGGTATGTTGCGTGGGTGCGTGTTTTGAATTCGGATGCTGTAATACAGGTTCTTGAGAAGCAGGACTTGCAGTTTGGTTATCGGCAATGTGAAACCGTTCGGAATCGAGTAATAATTGAGGTCGCATTGAATGCTGAGACAAGCACTCCGGACGCTGTTCGTAAACGAATAAATGCTATAGCCGCGCGCAGAGCGTGGATGCGGGGAATGCGATCTGCCGGGTCTGTGTTTAAAAATCCGGAAGGTGATACTGCGGGTCGTCTGATAGAGCAGGCGGGGCTGAAAGCTCGTCAAGTCGGAGGCGCACGGGTTTCGGAACGCCATGCGAACATGATTGTGACAGAGCAGAATGCGTTGGCTTCGGATGTAGCCGCGTTAATCGGGATTATTCGAAACGAAGTAAAAACACGTTTTGGTGTTGAATTGGTTGAGGAGATTATCTGTCTTGAGTAACGATCGTTTTCATAATATAGCGGTTCTTATGGGTGGGGTGTCAAAAGAGCGTGAGGTGTCGTTGCATTCAGGCAAGGCTGTTGCCAATGGTTTGAGAAACGCCGGGTATAACGTAGTTGAGATTGATGTTCGGGATTATGAATGCGAAATACCGTCTCAAATCCAGGCGGTGTTTATTGCACTGCACGGGGAATTTGGCGAAGATGGCCGGATTCAGAAGATTTTAGAACAGCGTGGGGTTCCTTATACAGGTGCGGGTTCTGAAGCCAGTGGGCTGGCCTTTGATAAAGTATTGTCGAAACAACGGTTTGTTCAGCACAACATTCCCACTCCGGCTTATGAAATTTTACGTGCTGGTGAACAACGAACAATACCATTACCGGTTGTGGTGAAGCCCGTCAGGCAGGGTTCCAGTTTTGGAGTTCACCGCGTAGTGAGCGAATCGGAATGGACTGATGCATATACTGATGCGCTGATCTATAATGGTGAAGTGATTGTGGAACCGTACATTGATGGAAAAGAACTCACCGTGGGAATTGTTGGCGAGGAAACATTGCCTGTAATAGAAATCCGGGCGCCGGATAACAATTATAATTATCAGGCGAAATATACGAAGGGACTGACCGAGTATCTTGTTCCAGCTCCATTGGATGAACAGTCAACTCGATTATGTCAGAAGTTTGCATGGGAGACATTTCAGGTTTTGAATTGCCGCGGTTTTGGGCGAGTAGACATGCGGATGTCGTCTTCAGGCAATATCTATGTGCTGGAGTTCAATACGATTCCCGGTTTTACCGAGACGAGTTTATTGCCAAAGGCGGCACAAGCCGCAGGTTATGATTTTCCGGTGCTTTGCGATCGCATTATGCGCATGGCGACGCTGGAATCTTTCAGCGAAACGACAGTTCCTTTTGCATTTGCCCCGGCTCTGCCGGGCCGTAAGTATTAAGCTATCTGAAGAAATTATTTATTTTTGGTGGACTCTCAACCCCCTTGCTCATTCTCGCCCCGCATCTGCGGGACTCCGAGGGATTGAGCCCGCTAAAAGCGGACTCAATAATCCGCTTTGAGGGCAGAGAATCCTCGCCAAAACGGTTTAATTCGGTTGGCTTAATAGCTACAGTGGGTCATTAAGGCTGAACAGTTACAAAAGAAGTTTTTATGAAGTTTAATCGTTCGAAGACTAAAAAACTAGGGCAGATTGGTTCGCGCAAGCCGAAGCGTCGGACTTTATTACGGCTTAATGCGCAGGCACATGATATAGCCAGAATCAGGAAACGGTTGATCAGTATTTTATTGGTATTGGTTGGTCTGGCTTCAGCTGTGATCCTGATTTGGCTGGGTATCCAGTTTCTGAGTCGCGCTTTTTTTTCTCGAAACGACCTGTTTCGCATTACCGAGAGTCATATTGAGTGTAGTGGTGATGTGATCACACAGGCTCATGTGATGGACTATGTGGAAATGTCTGTCTGGTCCAATTTGTTTGATGTAAACATCGGGCGTCTGAGGGATCACTTGCTTGCCACTGTGCCTCTTTTGAAGGATGTTGAGATAACACGGCGTCTCCCTGGCGCTTTAACTATTAGTGTGATAGAGCGTGTGCCTGTAGCGCGTCTGAATATGGAGAGTTATTACCTGACGGTTGATCGTGATGGGTATGTTCTTGGATTGTCATCCGGTTCCCGTATGCTGCCTGTTGTCAATGGTCATTGTATGCCTGGACTCAGGCCCGGAGTTTTTTTAGGTGGTACAGCGGTTATGAATGCAATTGATGTATTGGATGTTTGTGAAACAACTCCGATAGGTAATGTGCTTACGATTGAGAGTTTGGATGTGAGAGACAGGGAGTCGCTTGAATTTCGTCTAATCGGCGGTGAACAGGTCAAGTTGGCGTGGGAGCATATGGAGGATAGATCGTCATTGTCTCGTGAGTGTCTGGAGGAGAAATTGGGTAGACTGGTGAACTGTTTGAGCGAAAGTAAAGACCGGGGAAAACGCATTCAATCGATTGATATGACACTGGACAATAATTTTCCGGCTCAATATAATTAGTCCGATATGTTCATCTGCTACGAAGGCACAAAGAAATCTGTGGTTTCTCTTCCCCCTTTTTGTGGCGAATAATTCAGTAGACCATGTATTGAGGAGAAAGGATAAATAAATGGCGTTATATCCGATAGTCGCGCTGGAAATTGGAACGCATAAAATATGCGCTTTGGTCGGGGAGGCGCGGGAAGATGGTCATATTATGATCACCGGTATTGGAGAGTGTCGTTCCTGCGGTGTTCAAAAGGGGATTATACTGGATATCGAAGCTGTGGTGTCTTGCATTCGAATGGCGATTCAGGGTGCGGAACAAACAGCCACTCTGGATATTCGTCAGGTTTATTTGACCATTTCCGGATGCCATATTAAGAGTATGGTAAGTCTGGGTACGTATCCCATTTTTGATGCTGACCAGGGCATTACGAGTAACGATGTTGAAGAAGTGATGAACATTGCACGTTCGGTTAATCTGCCGTCGGATTCCGAAGTTCTCCATACGATTCCCCTGAAATATTTTGTTGATGATCAGCATGGTGTGATTAACCCGGAAGGGATGCATGGCGGGAAGCTTGCTTTGAATATGCTGGTTATTCATGGATCCAGAAATTTGTTAAACAATTCCTTGCAAGCAGTGAGTGGTATCGGCGTGGAGGTTGTGGAAATGGTGTTCAGCGGATTATGTTCTGCGCTGGCGACCCTTACGCCGGAGCAGAAGGAACGCGGGGTCATACTGATTGACTGCGGGGCGGGTACGACCAGTTATGTCGTTTACGCGGATGGGGCCATCGCAACGATCGGCGTTCTGGCGGTTGGCGGGGATCACATTACGAATGATATTTCCTTGTGTTTCAATCTTTCACTCAAGCGGGCTGAGCGATTAAAACATGAATCCGCATCGGCAATCCTGGATTCGAGCACACATTTTCAGCGGATTTCCATTCCTGCGGAGGTCGGTTTTTCCGCATGTTCGATTGCGGTTTCAGATTTGAATGTCATCATCAATGCACGTGTGGACGAAATGTTCGGCATGATTCGGAATGATCTGGAGAAAAAATCGCTCAGTCATCAGTTGGGTGCGGGTGTGGTTCTGACAGGAGGTGGCGCACACCTCAAAGGGATTGAAACGGCGGTGGAGCGAGTGTTTGATATGCGCTGTATCATTGGAAAACCCCGGGGTTTCAGCGGAATGGGTTCTGCTTATGAAGGTCCTGAATACGCCGCGCCCTTAGGATTGATTCGTTATGCTGTGAAAAACGCATCTTCTGCCGTGGATTCGGTTTCGATTATTGACTTTGTTAAACGCATGCTTGGTATGGAGACGTAATCCGAATTATATTCTGCCCTCAGTTTTGCACCAGCATTCCCATCAACTTGACAACCAAACGGCTACTGCTCTTGGGACATAAGCGACAGTAAACCAATGAACCTTATGATTCCGAGTGAAGGCATTCACTCTCTTGTTAATGACTTGACGAGGGGCAAGCTCTTTGGTCTCAAGTTGTCCTCCCTCTATTCTGGTAAGCTAATGGCCTTTTTGGACACTGTAATCTTTGCTGTTATTGCTATTGCTTTTGGATTTTGTGAACTCAGCAAGGGTTCTCCATTACTTTCGGACAAGGTGAAAGGAAGTTACATTATTTTAGCTTGCGTTCTAGGTGTTTTGGCGGTCACCCTTCTAGGAAAGCTGCTGCTTTATGATATGGGGTACTGGTTCTCGTGGCATCGGAAATTCGTTGGTTTCATTAGAAAGAAATTTGTTGAGGCCGGATCAAAACCGGACATTTAAGAAAATAATTTTTTCGCGCGCAGATTTAAGACGCCGGAGGCGGCAACAAGATGGCCGGAGGCCACAGCTTTCTGCGAGAGGCACGAAGTATCCGCCTTTGCAAGCCGCTACGGCGAGACGAGGCGGTGAGGGAGCCTTGCGAGGCTGTGCCCGCCGCCGTGAAGAGAAGAATTTCCGGTCATCCGTTCGGGTGACAAATCTGACGGTAACTCATCTGGAAATGGCATTCTCGAATCCCTCTTCAGTCTTCGCTTTTCAGATACGGCCTGACAAGCTGGCCCAAAAAGAAAAAAAATTTGTGGCACTGTCGCGCCAGAATTTGTCTATGGAAGCTCGCCAATAGAATATTTGAAATTTGTACTTGCAGTACAACATATTTTGTAGTATCTTTACAATAATAAGGAAGGAGGAGCAGATGAACGACAACTCACAGACTCAGACTCAAGCGCTTTTCGGTCCGTATCTGAAGGATATCCGCAAGGAGAAACGTATTACGTTACGTGCGTTCTGTAATAAGGCAAATGCTGATCCCGGGAACATCAGTAAGATAGAACGCGGCGTGTGGCCGCCACCCCAAGATCACAGCATTCTGGAACGGTATGCAAAGGCACTGGATATCGCAGAAGGCACTGACCAGTGGTACCGGTTCTTCGACAACGCAGCCGCTGACTGTGGAATTGTTCCGCAGGATCTCATGTCTGAAGAGGAAGTCGTGAAGGTTTTGCCGGTCTTGTTTAGAACCTTGCGGCGTGAGACGCCTACGTCTGAAGATATCGACAGGCTGGTTGATAAATTGCGGAGATCATAGGCCTATGGTTCAACTCCCTCCACGCCCCGTACTAACTTGGCAGCAAATTGCCGCTACAGCCAAGGACTTTTCCGACAAGTATCGACTTGCGGAACGGGATTTCCCTCTGGATGTAGAAGAGATTGCTGAGTTCGATTTAGATATTGAGATTCGCGTCGCCTATGGAATTCTCGAAGAATGTGGTACACCCGCCCAGATTGCACATGGCGAAAGTCGTCCCGTGATATCTGTCGATGCAAATCAGTATCGTCAACAGACTTCTTTCTATCGCTACTCTGTTGCCCACGAGATCGGTCACTACGTTCTACATCGGAATTGGCTGGAGAAAGTCTATCAATTGTTCGATTCTATAGAATCATGGAAGCAAATCATAGCATCGCTCCCCGATAGTGACTACGAATGGATTGAAGGACAAGCAGAGGAGTTCGCTTCATACCTTCTGGCTCCAGAGCAAGTCTTCGAGCCATTTCTCGCCAGCCAGCTTTCTCGTGTCGCTAAACTGGAAATGCAATTGCAATCCGAAGATATTCTTCCCTATCTCGCAAATCCAACCGGTTACCATTTCGGCATGAGTAACAGTGCCGCACAGGCCCGAATACGTAAGAGCGGTCAGTGGAAGAAATTTGTCGAGAAGATCAATGGCACAGACAAAAAATTGCGGTGATTCAGAAGTGTTTCTTGGACGGGAGAAAATCGAGTGACGAATTTGACAGGCACCGACTCTCAGGTTTTATTAGACTGAAAGACGTTTCCGAGGGTAAATTTCCTGTCTTTTGAGCATGAGCGCTCTGCCTATCGAAATTCCTGCGTCCGCTTCCCTGATAATTTCTTTGATCCATGAGATGCTTTCACCATCCCTCGACAACATTGCAACGACCAAGAAATCTTTCTTATCTTTGGTATGTCTCGCATTCACTTATACATATCTCATCACAATTACTGTAATTATAATATACCACCATTGATACAATGGTAAGTGAAATATGGGATTCATTTTTGCGCCTTCGGCTCAGGTGTGGAAAAGTCGTTTTTTTCAGTTTGTTTCAGGACAGGCCATGAGAAGAAGGAGCCTTTCAGGCTCCGTGTAAGATGACCGGGATGCCAACCCTTTCTGCGGGAGGCCAGCAAATAAGATGGTGGAGGATAAGGGAGTCGAACCCTCGACCTGGCCGATGCAAGATCGGCCCGCTCTTGTGAATAAGATGGTGGAGGATAAGGGAGTCGAACCCTCGACCTTCTGAATGCCATTCAGACGCTCTGCCAACTGAGCTAATCCCCCACTTTTTTACTGCGTGTCTACACCATACAAACGTCAGTTAGTATATAAATATGTCTGGTTGAGTCAAGCCTTTGCTTTTTTTTCGGAGCCCGTGATACTATGCAAAATTTTGCCTGGGCCCTTGATGTCTGCCAACGTACACGATTTTCCTGGAGGAATTACCCGAAAATCTCTGTTCCTGCCGGTTTTGTCCCAGGATGAAACTCGTCCCGTCCGGGAATTCCGAATCCGTGAAATATCAGTAAACATAATAATTCCTTTCTGCTTACTTTGATTGAGGGCTGACTATGCCTGATGTATCCTGGAATCTACCGGAAAATATTAAATATGTGGGTAGAATATATCTGTATGTGGATGATGTAAACCCTGAATTTTGAATCTTGAACTGTGAACCGTGAACGGTTACGATTTGAGATATGACTAAAGAATCTTCTGAACAGCAGAAAGGATACTCTTTTGGAACGTTTAAAGGCGTTTTCACGCCAAGCATTCTGACGGTTCTCGGTGTGATCATGTACCTGCGCATGGGTTGGGTGCTGGGCAATGTTGGTTTGCCGGGCACACTGCTTATTGTTACACTGGCCAGTGCCATTACGTTCTTGACAGGATTGTCGCTCGCAGCATTGGCAACAAACATGAAAGTCGGCGGCGGCGGAGCGTACTACATTATTTCGCGTTCCCTCGGGGTTGAGATTGGCGCGGCTATTGGTTTACCGCTTTTTCTGGCGCTGGCTCTTGGAATTTCGTTTTATATATCCGGATTCTCGGAGTCAGTTGTCTCAATTTATCCCTTTCTTTCACCTAAACTGGTTGGGGTAGTGACCTTGGCGGTGCTGGCGCTAGTGGCTTATGTATCAGCGGATTTTGCGTTGAGAACGCAATTTTTCATCATGGTCCTGGTAGCTCTTTCTCTGGTTTCATTCTTTGCGGGTCATTCTCCTGATATTTCTTCCATTGATTTGACTCATGTTCCTTTCAAGGTCCCGTTCTGGGCTGTGTTTGCCGTGTTTTTTCCTGCTGTTACCGGGATACTGTCGGGTGTGGCCATGTCAGGGGATTTAAAGAATCCAGGAAAATCCTTGCCGTTAGGAACAATCTCAGTTGTACTGACTGGCTTTGTGATTTATATGGCTGTACCAATATTTCTGTTTTCTGTTGTTAAGGATAATAGGATTCTTTTGACGGATCTGATGGTTTTCCAGAAAGTGGCTCGCTGGGGCAATTTGGTGCTGTATGGGCTCTGGGCTGCTTCATTGTCAAGTGCCGTGGGATGCATGCTCGGTGCGCCGCGAACACTCCAGGCTCTGGCCAATGACCGGGTGTTGTTCCGTTTTTTTGGAAAGTGTTATGGAAAAGGCAAGGAGCCGCGTATCGCGTCGGCAATAGTGTTTCTGATCGCATTGGCCGGCATTATGCTGGGTGATTTAAATCTGATTGCACCTCTTATTACCATGTTTTTTCTCACAGCCTATGGCCTGCTGAATTTATCAGCCGGTCTTGAAGATCTACTTTCCAATCCTTCATGGCGGCCCAAGTTCAAAGTGCCATCCATGTTTTCCATGGTAGGTTTTTTTGCATGCCTGGCAACGATGTTGATGATCGATGCCGGAGCAACTTTAATGGCCTTTGTTGTTTGCGGTGGTGTTTATTATGCGATGAAACGCCGAAGTCTGCGTGCCCGTTGGGGAGATATGCGATATGGAATTATGATGCTGTGGGCACGTTCAATTATTTATCGAATGGCTTCTCAGAAATTTGATGAACGGACATGGCGGCCCAATATTCTGGTGTTGAGTGGAGTCCCGTCACAACGTTGGTATCTCATCGAATTGGCGGATGCAATCTCGAGTGGGCAGAGCTTTGTCACAGTAGCCGCAATGCTGCCGGATACGTCCTGGTCGGCTGAACGGGCGGACAGTCTGAATGAAACCATCACGCAGTATCTCAAAAAGCACGATGTGTCTGCGCTGGTTCATGTTTTTTCTGCCGATAATCACGTTGAAGGGGCACAGCAGCTCATTCAGAATTACGGGTTTGGTTCGATTGTACCCAACACAATCCTGATTGGCGAAACAACCAAATCCGAGAATTATGTGGAGTTTGCCCGTCTGATCCAGATCGTTTTTCGGACACAGAAAAATCTGGTTATTGTCCGGGAAGAACTACATGGTGATGAAAGCATTGAAGAAAGTGGCCGGTCAAACCGGATTGACGTGTGGTGGAGAGGCGGTTCTCAAAATATATTTCTCATTCTGGCTTTGGCTTATATGATCAAAGAAAGCACAAGGTGGACAGGGTCGCGTCTCATGTTGAAGATGATAGTCGATTCATCCGAAGGTCAGGCGGATGCTCGAAACCAACTGTTGACGTTTGTGAAAAAAGAACGGATCGGCGCTGAAATTGATGTCTTGATTAGAGATAACCGCAGTGTTTTTGAGATTATTCGTGATTCTTCGAAAGACGCTGCTATCGTATTTCTGGGATTGCGTTATCCGACAGACGAGGAAAGTCCGGAAACCTATAGTATGTATTACCGGCAGCTGCTTGCCGATACCAATAATATGCCGGTGACGGCGCTTGTAATGGCCGCTGAAAATGTTGATTTCCAGCGGATTTTCGAGTCTGGCATTGAACAGGACGTTCACTGAGAACTGATTCTTTTTGAGTGTATCTGCGAGAATCTGTGCTACTCTGCAAAGTATCGCTACGAAGCACGAGCGTCCTATTAAGTTCACCGTATGGAAATTTTCTTTTTTGGACGCAGATAAACGCAGATTATAAAGGATTTTAAGAATCAGATTTTCTTAATTTATCTGAGTGTATCTGCGAAAATCTGCGTCCCATTAACTTTATTTTTTTGTCCGGATTTATGATGAAAGGAATATTTTATGGATATAAATAAAACCACACAAAAAGTACAGGAAGCGTTGCGTAACGCGCAAACCCTGGCTCAACGTTATGGTCATCATGAGGTGGATGGCGAACATCTGTTTGCGGCATTCATGGATCAACCCGATGGCCTGGCTCCTCAATTATTTGAACGTATGGGAATATCGGTATCTACATTGAAAGCCGGTGTAGAACAGGCTTTGGAGAAGCATCCGCGTGTCAGTGGAAGCGGAGTTGAAGCGGGCCGGGTTTATGTCACTCAACGCTTGAATCGGCTGCTGATTCAAGCAGGAGATGAAGCGAAGCGTTTAAAGGATGAGTATGTATCAGTCGAGCATATACTTCTGGCTATGATTGATGATGCAGATTCGCCGTCCGGCCGTATTTTGAAGGAGAATGGGGTAACCCATGCGCGGTTTTTAGAAACGTTGACAAGTATTCGAGGCAATCAGCGAGTAACCAGCAACAGTCCTGAAGGAACATATGATGCGCTCAAAAAATATGGTGTGGATCTTGTTGATATAGCGCGTTCGGGGAAATTGGACCCTGTTATTGGACGTGACCAGGAGATTCGCAGTCTAATCCGGATTTTATCGCGGAAAACCAAGAACAATCCTGTCCTGATTGGAGAACCCGGCGTTGGGAAAACCGCTATTGTAGAAGGATTGGCGCATCGGATTGTTCGCGGGGATGTGCCGGAAGGGCTGAAGGATCATATAGTGTTTGCTTTGGATATGACTTCGCTTCTGGCTGGAGCTAAGTTTCGAGGTGAGTTTGAGGAGCGCCTGAAAGCGGTGTTAAACGAGATCAAATCATCTGAAGGCCGGATCATTCTTTTTATTGATGAGCTTCATATGATTGTCGGGGCTGGAAAGACAGAGGGCTCATCCGATGCCGGTAACATGTTGAAACCTATGCTGGCACACGGCGAACTTCATTGCATTGGAGCGACAACTCTGAATGAGTATCGTGAGCACATTGAGAAGGATGGGGCGCTGGAGCGCCGGTTTCAGCCGATTGTTGTTGGAGCGCCGTCGGTTGAGGATACCATTTCAATTCTGCGGGGATTGAAGGAGCGTTTTGAAATGCATCATGGCGTACGCATTCAGGATGCCGCGCTGGTTGCCTCTGCTGTTTTGTCCAATCGGTATATCAGCGATCGTTTTTTGCCTGACAAAGCCATTGATCTAATGGATGAAGCTTGCGCCTCGATTCGTACGGAAATCGATTCCATGCCTGCTGAGCTGGATGAAATTACGCGAAAGGTTATGCGTTTTGAAATTGAGGAAGCATCTTTAAAAAAGGAAAAAGACAAGGCGAGCCGGAAGCGTCTGGAGAGTCTGCGTAAGGAACTGGCTGACTTGAAGTCGGAAGCAGGGGCTATGAAGGCACGATGGGAAAACGAAAAAAGTGTTTTGGCACAGAGGCAGGCGGTTCGCGAAAAGATTGAAAAAGTCCGCAGGGAATGTGATGAAGCCGAGCGGGAATACAACTTGGACAGGGTGGCTGAATTGAGACATGGCATTATTCCGGAATTGGAACAGCAGTTGAAAGGCCTTAATAAGACGGTAGCTGGTAATGGTGAAACCACGCCGTTGGTGAGAGAAGAAGTGACGGAAGAAGAAATTGCCGAGGTGGTTTCGCGTTGGACAAAGATTCCATTAACTCGTTTGCTGGAGGGAGAACGGGAAAAACTGCTTCGTCTGGACCGGGTTCTTCACGAGCGTGTTATTGGCCAGGATGAAGCGGTCCAGGCTGTTGCCGACGCAGTGCTTCGAGCGCGGGCTGGCATAAAAGATCCTCAGAGACCCATTGGTTCCTTTATATTTATGGGACCCACAGGGGTTGGTAAAACCGAATTAGCAAAAGCGCTGGCCCTGACTTTGTTTGATTCCGAGGAGAATATGATACGCATTGACATGAGCGAATATATGGAGAAATATGCGGTTTCAAGATTGGTCGGATCACCGCCGGGCTATATCGGGTATGAAGAGGGTGGACAATTAACTGAAGCAGTTCGCCGCAAGCCGTATGCTGTCTTGCTGTTCGATGAGATCGAAAAGGCGCATCAGGATGTATTCAATATTCTGCTGCAGCTGCTGGATGAAGGTCGACTGACCGACTCGCACGGACGAACGGTGAATTTCAAAAACACCGTTGTCATTATGACCAGCAATATCGGGTCACATCTTCTGTTGGATGGGATTGATGAGAAGGGACACATTGTAGATGATGTCCTCAAACAGATCATGAATGCCCTCAGGACGCAGTTTCGTCCCGAGTTTCTGAACAGGGTGGATGATATTGTGTTATTCAAGCCGTTGACATTGGAGGAGATCACTCGTATTGTGGAACTCCAGATGAATGAACTGCGTCAGCGGCTTTCGGAAAAACACATTACGATCGAATTGACCGATGCGGCAAAACAATTTACAGCTCGAAAGGGATATGATCCAGTGTATGGAGCCCGTCCGCTCAAGAGGTTTATTCAGCATGATATTGAAACGCCAATCGCTCGAAAGCTGTTGGCGGATGAGAAGAATGAAGGGATGAAGATAAAGATTGACGTGAAAAAAGATCATTTGACTATCGATATTGCGGGGTAGGGGAATTGATATACATAAAAAGTAGGCGCAAAGGCACAAAGCTCCAAAGGCACAGAGGCATAAAGGGACAACGAAAGGAATTTTATGGGATTGGGTACTGACATATCAAGGATAAGAAATATTGGGCTCATGGCTCATATAGATGCAGGAAAAACCACTGTGACCGAGCGTATGCTCTATTTTACGGGTAAGAATTACAAGATGGGTGAGGTCCATGACGGCAAGGCGACCATGGATTGGATGGAGCAGGAGCGGGAGAGGGGTATCACAATAACATCCGCAGCGACAACGGCACGCTGGCGGGATCATACGGTCAACATTATTGATACCCCGGGACACGTGGATTTTACGGCCGAGGTGGAGAGGTCCCTGCGGGTTCTTGACGGGGTGGTGGCGCTTTTCTGCGCGGTTGGCGGTGTACAGCCGCAGTCAGAGACGGTCTGGCGGCAGGCTGAGAAATATGGCGTTCCGAGAATCGCTTTTGTAAACAAAATGGATAGAATCGGTGCCGATTTTTACGGGGTCGTCGAGGAGATCAAAAAAGAGTTCGACAGCAATGCGATTCCCTTGGTGATTCCAATAGGTGCGGAGGATAAATTTCAGGGAATAATAGATCTGGTTGACATGAAGGCTATCTATTACGATGATACTAAAGATGGCGTGGAACTTCGTGAGGAACCTATTCCTGAGCAGATGCTTGAGGAGTCGCGCCGTGCGGAAGAGGCCATGATCGAATGCGTCAGCGAGCAGGACGATCACCTGATGGAGAAATTCATCAATGGTGAAACGCCTGAGCGTGAAGAAGTGGTTCAGGCACTGCGACAGGGGGCAATTGACGGGCGTATTATTCCAGTCCTGTGCGGGTCCGCTTTCCGGAACAAAGGGATTCGTAAACTGCTTGATGCCGTGATAGATTATCTTCCTTCCCCTGTTGATCTTCCGCCGGTGATAGGAACCCATAATAAGACGAACGAAGAGTTAATTCGGAATTCGTCGGATGACTCGCCGCTTGCCGCTCTGGTGTTTAAGGTTCAGTCGGACAAGCATATGGGGAAGTTGGCCTTTGTGCGCGTTTATTCGGGTGTGCTGAAAGCTGGGGAGATAGTTTATAATTCTTCCAGGAGTGTTTCCCAGAGGGTGGGGCGCCTTTTCGAGATGCATGCCGAAAAGAAGTTGATTAAGGAAAGTCTTTCGGCGGGTTGCATAGGTGCCGTTGTCGGTCTGGGGGAGACTCATACCGGTGACACCATTTGCTCTGAAAAACACCCGATTGTGATGGAATCGATTGAATTTCCGGCACCGGTCGTTGATTTGGCGGTGTCTCCGGAAGGCAAGGGGGAAGGAGAAAAGATGAGCATTGCCCTTGCGAAACTGGCCGAAGAAGATCCTACTTTCATTGTCAAGGCGGATGCAGAAACAGGGGAAATGATCATATCGGGCATGGGCGAGCTTCACCTGGAGGTGCTTGTCGACCGAATGCGCCGCGAGTTCGGTGTGCAGGTCGTATGCGGTAAACCGCAGGTTGCTTACAGGGAGACCATCTCCGGATCTGTTGACCATGAATACAAGTTTGCCAAGCAGTCCGGCGGCAGGGGGCAGTATGCCCATGTATGCATAACTGTTGAACCCGGCGAGTCCGGAGCCGGCCTGCAGTTCGAGAATAAGGTGGTTGGCGGCCGCATACCCAGAGAGTTCATCTCATCCGTTGAAAAGGGGGTTGTGGATGTTATGGCAAAAGGACCTTACGCAGGATTTCCCATGGTTGATATAAAGGTCGTTTTACGTGATGGCTCTTTTCATGAGGTCGATTCTTCGGACCAGGCCTTCAGGCGCTGTTCTTCAGAGTGCTTCAGGGCTGCATGCCGGAAGGCGGGTCTGGATTTGCTTGAGCCGGTGATGAGTGTCGAGGTTACGGCATCCGAGGATTATACGGGACCGCTCACTGGTAATTTACGCAAGAAACGCGGCAGGATAGTGAACTTGGGTACAAAGGGTAAAAGCGCAATCATTGATGCCCATGTTCCGCTTTCGGAAATGTTCGGTTATTCTTCGGAACTGCGCACAATAACCAGTGGCAGGGGCATTTCAACAATGCATTTCGAGCGTTATGAATCTGTGCCGTTGTCGATTGCAGAGAAGATAGTAGCCGAACGTTCTGAAATGGTAAGGTGAGGGGGAATCAGGAAAGCATTTTAACCGCGGATTACGCCTGCCCGCAGTGCTACAGCGTTGCAGGCGGGCGGATGGGCGCGGATTTAAATGAGTTGAAAGTTGAATGCCTGAACAATTACTAATGGAGAATCAATCTTGAATGTTTTTCTATTGATAGTCCTGTTTATTCTTGTCGCTGTATGCGCTCTGGATATTTTTGTGAATTGGTTGAATATCCGGTATCTATCAACCGTTTTACCCGGGGAGTTTGAAGGCTGTTATGATGCTGATAAATATAAACGGTCTCAACAGTATTTGAAGGATAAAACGAGTTTCGGAATAGTGCACAATGTGACTGTAACACTGTTAAGTATAATCTTTATACTTGCCGGCGGGTTCAACTGGATTGATCAGGCGGCACGGAGTTTTCATTTCGGATCTGTCTTAACAGGTCTTATGTTTGCCGGTATGCTGGTTTTGATTTCTCATGTTGTGCTGATTCCGTTTTCAGCTTATGAAACATTTGTAATTGAAGAAAACTATGGTTTTAACCGTACAACCGTTCGAACATTTATTCTGGATATTCTTAAAAGTCTGCTGTTGATCGCGATTCTCGGTGGTCTTGCTTATGCGGGGATTATATGGCTATTCGAGGCCGCGGGAAGTTTGGCCTGGCTCTATTGCTGGGTTGGAATGACCCTGTTTCAACTGTTTATCCTTTTCCTGGCGCCGGTCGTTATTTTGCCCCTGTTCAATCGATTTATTCCAATGGAACCAGGGCCGTTAAAAGAGGCTATTGAGTCTTATGCGAAAGTGCAAGATTTTAAGATGAAAGGGGTCTTTACAATGGATGGGTCCAAACGTTCGACGAAATCGAACGCCATGTTTACAGGCTTTGGCAAATACAGGCGAATTGTGTTATTCGATACATTGATTCAGAAACTTTCTGTAATGGAATTAGTCTCCATTCTGGCGCATGAGGTGGGGCATTACAAAAAAAAGCATATATTGAAGAATATGGGGTTGTCCATTCTCTTTACCGGACTCATGTTTTTCCTGTTGTCTTTCCTGATTGATTGCCGGCCGCTTTTTGAGGCTTTTCGCATGACCGAATCATCCGTTTATGCGGGTCTCTTTTTATTTGGGTTTCTTTATGTTCCTGTTGATATAGTCATCTCTGTTTTTAATAACTGGATTTCCCGGAGATTTGAAGATGAAGCTGACTCTTACGCCGTCACGTCTGCAGGGAATGCGGAGGCCATGATATCAGCGTTAAAACGGCTCAGTGTTGATCATCTGTCTAATCTTACACCCCATCCTTTCAAAGTTTTTGTCAGTTACAGTCATCCTCCTGTGCTTCAGCGGATTCAAGCTATTCGAAAATTATGACGATGCGGCGTCCATTGATAGGCATTGCCTTGATCGTTATGTTGGGAACCTGGTGCGGTGTAATGATCCATTGTGTTCCCCTGGTCTGGTTGATGACTGGCGCGGCGCTGATGTGTTTGGGTTCAATTGCGTTTGAATTGTGCTTCCGATATACTTCCAACAGATTAATATCAGGCCCTGGTTCTCAGATTCAGAATTTATTTATCCATTGCGCCAACCTGTTACTCTATTTAACGATATTCTTTATTGCGTGGTTTGCCGCAGAACTTCGATTTAATACCCCTTCCGGCCGGTCGTTGAATGCCTTAATGAATAAGCCGCGAGAGAGCGTGGAACTGGTTGGAGTTGTATGCGATGATCCTGTGGCCCGCGGATATAGAAATGGAAACCGTATTTCATGGCGCTTTCCGGTTCGCGTGGAAGCTATACACCGGTTGATTCCGTGGCATCGTGCAAAAGGCAGGGTGCGTGTTTCAGTAATTCGACGTTCTGATGACCGGCCGTTTCGTTATGGGGAATGCTGGCGTTTTGCCGGGGTGCTGACAGATCACGCCCGTTTTCCGCCGAGTCCAAATGAAACGCGTCCTATTCAGCAATGGATACATTCCCGCTATACGTTCAGAGCTGATTTGTCTGAACCCTACCTGCCTGCCTGCCCGAAGAGCCGCCCTGCGGCCAGGGAGACGACTCAAGTCGGCCAGGGCGCCGGACTCGGGCCGGCCAGGGGGAAATCTTCCTGCGGTCGGGGATATTTTTCGGCTAACTCGGGGTTTTTCTTAATGGATTGGAGTTTCAAGATGCGCCATAAAAGCGCGGAGTTTCTTGCGCGCGGTATCTCGCGTTGGCCGGATGTTGTTGGCATGGTTCAGGCGTTGCTGTTGGGCTTTCGGCAGGAATTGCCGGATGCGCTCCGGCAGAATTTCATCGAGACGGGAACATATTATATTTTCGCGATATCCGGCCAGCATGTTGCTGTTTTATCACTGTTTATTATTGCTGTTATCCAGTGTTATCGGATCAGCCGGGTGAATTGGTTTTTTTTTGCTGCGCCAGTGTTGATCCTGTTTACGCTTTCTACCGGTATGCGATCCAGCGCTATCCGCGGCTGTGTGATGGCCTTGGTCTGTTTACTCGGGCCACTGGTTATGAGAAAAATCGATATTCCCTCGGCAATGGCAATGGCAATGCTGATTATTCTGGCGATGTTTCCATTCCAGTTGTTTGATTATGGGTTTATTCTGTCATTTGCTGTGGTTGCCGGCTTTATCGTATTATGTCCGAAATTCATTCATGTTATCGGACCTGTGATGGAACCCGACCCGCTTCGGCTTCAGCCTGAGCCGAAGTCTGTGAATATTTGCAGGCGTTTTATTCGATTTATAATTTTCTGTCTCATCTTTTCACTGTCTGCGTGGCTGGTATCCACGCCGTTGATTTCATACTGGTTTAATCTGATTTCACCGGTGGCTTTACTGGCGAATCTGCTGATTATTCCTGTTGTGACGTTGGTTTTGCTGGCCGGGTATCTTTCGATTTTTTTTGGATTATGGTTTCCCTGGCTTGGCGAAATATTTAATTTTGCTAACGTGGCAATGGTTTCTTTTTTGATTTCAATCACCGGTTTTATGGCGCGGATTCCATATGGCCATATTTTTGTGCGGTCACCGCCATTCTGGTGCGTGATGATCTGGTTTGGAACCTTGCTTGCGTGGGTATTGGGCAGAATACGGATATGGATTCTTGGAGCGGTCAGCCTGGCCGTTGCATTGGGTGTCGGCCTGTTTATAGCGCGGAATCAGGTTGAAGTGGATATAATGAATATGGATGGTCAGCCTGTATGCTTTGTGAATGTGCCGGGGTCAGATGATCTTCTTATTAATGCAGGCACCCGATTCCGTGGGCGAAAAATCGTGCGAAAACTGCGCAGCAGGGGTGTTGATCGTCTTAAGGCGCTTGTCTTGACGCGGGCGGATTCCCGTCATGCGGGCGGTGCTTTGGAAGTCATCAGTAGTATTCCTGTTAAGGAAATCTGGTGTTCATCAACGAAAATGAGATCGCCGGTGTTTCAGGATGTCATTGCCACAGCCCGTGCACGGAATATTTCAGTTCGCTGTCTGACGGCAGGTGATACGGGTGTTTTGCATGGACGCATGACCTGGACAGTGCTTCATCCCGTTAGCAAAGAGAAATACCGGTCGGCAGAAGAAGCGTCAATGGCATTAATGTTTCAACGCGGGCGCGCGTCTCTGCTCTTCATGGGAAGATGTTCAGAACAGGTAAAAGCAAGTATCTTGGAGAACGCCGAACCTGTGCAGGCCGGGATGCGAGTGATTTGCCTGCCGTTGCCCTATCCTGATGACGCTTTGGAATGTAAGTTGTTCTTGCCGGGCTCTGGAGAACAAGTGCGGGATATTCAATTATCCGCGGGTCAGTGTTTGCGGATTCATATGGAACAGGACAAAATCCGGTTGGAACGTTTATCAAAGAAATGAGTAACTACTCAGCCACCAAGCCTGCCCGAGCGTCGGCCAGGGGCGCTAAGCCACGAAGAAGAGAAGAATTTCTGACAGGATGACAGGATAATCAGGATATAAGAACTATCCAAATATCTTTGCG